>NZ_JBXWSL010000006.1:0-160367 GCF_059613425.1 Ruegeria sp. BHSA123
CAGCGACGCTTGCGCTTCCTGTCTCGGTCCCATCATGGCTGATCCCTCCCTTTAGGAAGAATTGAATCAGCAACTTACCAACCGATCAAGCCCGAGTTTTTCAACAAAATAGTCCGAACAGGAACGCCAGTTCGGCTTTTGATAGCTTCAGATCCTGCGTCCCTGATACAGGGTCCGCCCTCCCTGATCCGCCGGAACAATTCCCTGTTCCCGCGAGAAAATTCCCTGTTCCGCTTTTTAGGGAATTTGCAACATAAACCTCTGAAAAACATGCAGTTCTGACAGGAGAAATGACCGAACTCAGACCCGTTTCACGAAAATTCCCTGTAAATTGCCGGGTATCAGGGAAATCCAGCCCAAAGCGACCCCGCCAAAATGCGGCACTGAGACTGCGGCCGGAATTGCGCTCTGAATGTACAGTCTGCTCCGTCTCTGATTGAAAGCGCACGCGCCAACTCGCGGAAATTGCGGCACAATTCCGGGTCAGAAAACACAACTGAAGTGAGACGGGTATGGGTGGCGGGGAGACAGGGATTCGAACCCTGGGGACGCTCTCACGCCCAACGGTTTTCAAGACCGCCGCATTCGACCACTCTGCCACCTCCCCGTCGAAGGCAGGGTCTAAGCGCAAGTTCTGCCAGAGGCAAGTCGAAATCGGGATTTCTTGCCGAAGCCCGCGCAGCGGTCTTTCCATGACTCTTCAGCCGCGTTATGATCCCCGAAATAGACCGAAACAGGCTGGCAAGCAGAACCAGCAGACCGGCAGCGGGGTTCCGAGAACGAGACCCCTTCAGGCAAGGGATAAGCAGATGAAGCGAGCGATCATGACACGCCCGGGACCAAAACGGTTGGCGTATCTGGCGTTGACTTTGACAGTTCTGAGCGGGTGTGAGGACATTCTTCAAGAGTCTGAAAAACCTGAAGAAAACTCAAACAAAACCGAACTCCTTCCCGAGGCGGCATCGGGTTCGCAGCGTGACGTTGAAGCTCCCGAGGTTTTTCAGGTCACCGAAGCGGGGCTTTGGGATGGCAGACCCTCGCTGGGCGGGATCTGGGTCGCGTACCCGGATGTTTCACAGCCCGAGCGTGTCGTGATTACGAACACTACAAACAACAAGTCCGTAACAGGGGCCCTGTTCCGACGTGAACGCAACCTGCCCGGCCCGGCACTTCAGGTGTCATCTGCGGCTGCGGAACAGCTCGGAATGCTGGCGGGCGCGCCGACAAAGGTCAGTGTTGTCGCTCTGCGCCGTGAAGTTGCAAAGGAATCACCACCAGAGGACGCGCCCAAACCGGAAGACGAGGCGGCGGATACGGCTGCGGTGTCGGACGCCGCGACCACCGACGATCCATCCGCGGCAGATAGCGAAAAACCGGCCAAGCCGAAATGGTGGCAAAAGAAGGCGCCAGCGGCAGCAGCTGGTACAGCAGTGGTTGCGGCGGAAGCGGCAAGTTCTGCCAATGAAGCAACCGAAGGTACGGGAACAACCACCGATGCGGGATCATCCACTGAGGATCCGACAGAGCCCGCTGAAGAAAAACCCGCCAAGCGGAAGTGGTGGCAGAAACAAGAGCCAGCAGCGGCGGCTGCGGGAGCCACCGTGGCTGCGGCGGATGTCGCGACGGACAGTGTTGATGTGGCCGCGGATGTAGCGGTAGCCGCAGCTGCACCGGCGTTGTCGGATGCGCCTGTCGAAGCCCCCGCTGAAAAACCCGCGAAACGGAAGTGGTGGCAAAAGAAAGATCCCACTGAAATCACCGAAACGCCGCTGGACCCCATCGAAGGCGCGGCAGCCGCGATTGACGCGACCGAAGCGATTCCGGCCGCGGCAGCAGCAACAGGCGCTGCGTCTCCGCTGAGCAAACCATTCGTGCAGATCGGGACATTCAGCGTCGAAGCAAATGCCAATGCCGCTGCTGAGAAAGTGCGCCGGAATGGCATGTCGACTGTTGTGCGGGAACTGAAAACCGAAAACAAAACAGTATGGCGGGTCCTGGTTGGCCCTGCCACAACCCGGGCCGAACGCAAAGCCATTCAAAAAGATGTAAAGGATCTTGGTTTCAAAGATGCGTTCACCGTGTCCGACTGATACAGGGAGGCATAACATGCTATCCTCATTGCGAGTTTCTGTTCTGGCCTTTGGGCTTGCCGTGCTGGCAATCCCGGCTCAGGCTTTTGATACATCCGCCCGCGCGGCATATGTGATCGATCAGACCACCGGTACGGTGCTTTTAGCAAAAGACGCTGATCAACCCTTGCCGCCTGCATCCATGTCCAAGCTCATGACGCTGTATGTTGCTTTCGAAGCGCTGCGTGACGGAAGACTGACGCTGGACGAAACCCTGCCCGTGTCTGAACACGCGATGAGCTATGGCGGCTCGACCATGTTTCTGAACACGCAGGACCGGGTTCGGGTCGAGGACCTGCTGCGCGGCATCATCGTTCTGTCAGGCAATGACGCTTGCGTGGTGCTCGCCGAGGCGCTGAGCCCCGACGGGACAGAGGCCGGGTTTTCCCGATACATGACCCAACGCGCCAAGCAGATCGGTATGAACAACTCGAATTTCGCGAACTCGAACGGTTGGCCTGCCGCCGGACATATGATGTCGGTTCACGATCTGGCGGTTCTGGCCGACAGGCTGATTACCGACTTCCCCGAATATTACCCCCTGTTTTCAGAAGAGGAATTCGAATTCGATGGCCGTGCGCCATCGAATGCCCGTAACCGCAATCCGTTGCTGAAACTGAGCATCGGCGCGGATGGCCTTAAAACCGGCCACACGCAGGAGGCCGGATACGGCCTCGTCGGCTCCGCCAAACAGGGCGACCGCCGTGTCATCTTCGTCCTCAGCGGGCTGGACAGCACCGGCCAACGGGCAGAGGAGGCTGAGGCCGTGGTTAACTGGTCGTTTCGAAATTTTGTCGAGAGGACAGTTGCCAACGCGGAAACGCCGATAGCTGAAGCCAAGCTGTGGATGGGCGAGAAAAAGACCGTAGGTCTTGTACCTGACGGCGATCTGACGGTTCTGTTTCCAGTTCTGGGCACACAGAACGTCAAGGCCGAAGTGGTCTATCAGGGTCCCATCAATGCGCCGGTCAAAAAAGGCCAGCAACTGGCCGAGCTTGTCATCAAGCCTGAAGGATTGCCGGAAATAAGACGTCCGCTGGTGGCAGCGGAAGACGTTGCAATTGGTGGATTTGTCGTTCGTATGCTGACCGTTGGTGGCATTGTTCTGAAAGACGTGATCAATAACCCGCTGGAGTCGATGTGACCAGGGCTGGGTTATTTCTGACTTTCGAAGGCATTGACGGATCAGGCAAGTCAACTCAGGCGCGGATGCTGGCAGATCAACTGCGCGCGCAAGGTCATGAGGTCGTTTTGACGCGTGAACCGGGCGGCTCGCCTGGCGCGGAAGAAATTCGTAGTCTGGTGTTGGAAGGTGATCCCGACCGCTGGTCGGCAGAAACGGAAATTCTGCTGTTCACGGCCGCCCGCCGCGACCATCTGGAACGTACGATCGAACCCGCGCTGGCCGCAGGGCAAGTCGTGATCTGCGACCGTTTTGCCGACAGCACACGCATGTATCAGGGCCTATCGCGGGGAGATCTGCGCGGCCTTGTTGATCAGCTGCACAGCCTGATGATCAAGCGCGAGCCTGACTTGACGCTGCTGATCGACATGGACCCCGATACCGGCCTGTCCCGCGCCAAAGGGCGGCAAGGCGCGGAAGAACGGTTCGAAGATTTCGGCCCGGACCTGCAAAAGAAAATGCGGGCGGGCTTTCTGGCGCTGGCCCGTGAGTTTTCCGACCGTTTCCGCGTTGTGGACGGCAACCGGGACATGGACAGCGTTGCACAGGATGTGACAGAAATCGTCCAGGCTGCATTGCGATAGACGATGAATGACGAAATCCCCTCTCCGGATCAGGTGCCTGGTGCGCCGCATCCCCGCGAGACCGCCCAGCTTTTTGGTCAGGATGCGGCAGAACAGGCGTTTCTGACCGCCTTCAACTCGGACCGGCTGCACCACGGCTGGTTGCTGACCGGGCCGCGTGGCGTCGGCAAGGCGACGTTGTCTTGGCGGATTGCGCGGTTCTTGCTGGCAACACCTTTGGCAAACGACGGTGGGCTGTTTGGCGCGCCGCCACCGCCAGGGACTCTCGACATTGATCCCAACCACCCGGTGTCACGTCGCATACTGGCCGGGGCCGAGCCGGGATTGGCCGCGATAGCTAGGTCACTGAATGATCAGGGGCGGCTGCGCAACGAAATCGTTGTGGACGACATCCGAAAACTGGGAAAGTTCTTTGGCCTGTCCTCTGCCGATGGCGGGCACCGGGTCGTAATCGTGGATTCCGCGGATGAGATGAATGTCAGCGCCGCTAACGCGTTGCTGAAAATGCTGGAAGAACCTCCGGCGCGTACAGTCCTTTTGCTGGTGTCGCACCAACCCTCACGCTTGCTGCCAACCATCCGCTCTCGTTGCCGTACCCTACGTCTGGGGCCCCTGAGCGCTGGGGATATGCAGGACGCGCTGTCGCAAACCGGGACGACCTTACCGGCGCACCCCGAATATCTCGCCGCATTGGCCGCTGGCTCGGTCGGGGACGCGGTTCGCCTGATCAATCTGGGCGGACTTGAAATCTATGCCGAACTGATTGCCATTCTGGGCACCCTGCCCCGTCTGGACCGGCAGCGCGCACTGGCCCTGGCCGAGGCTGCAGCACAACGCGGCGCGGCCGAGCGCTTTGATCTGCTGCTGACACTGATCGATGTCGCCTTGTCTCGGCTGGCCCTGACCGGGGCAACCGGCGCACCACCGTCCCCCGAAGCCGCCCCGAACGAAGCTGAAACGCTGGCCAGATTGTCGAATTCTACGGATCAGGCTCGTCGATGGGCCGAAGTCGCCGCGACAATCACAGCCCGCGCGCGACATGGTCAGGCGGTGAACCTTGACCCTGCCGCTCTGGTCCTAGATACGGTGTTCAAGATACAGGAAACCGCCGGCCAGGTCAGATGAGCGACACCCCCCAGATCACCGACAGTCATTGCCATCTGGACTTCCCGGATTTTGACGGTCAGTTGAGCGACATCATTTCGCGCGCAGCCGAGGCTGGCGTGACCCGGATGGTGACGATTTGCACCAAGCTGCGCAATGAACCCGCGGTCCGTGCGATTGCCGAAGCCCATGCGCCGGTATTCTACGCCGCAGGGACCCACCCGATGAGTGCCGCAGACGAGCCTATGGTCTCGGTCGATGAACTGGTTGCACTGGCACAGCACCCGAAATTTGTGGGCATCGGCGAATCCGGTCTGGATTACCACTATACAGCCGACAGAGCAGAGCTTCAGAAGCAGTCGCTGCGCATTCATATCGAAGCCGCCCAGTGCACAGGGTTGCCTTTGATCATTCATGCCCGCGCCGCAGACGACGATATGGCCCAAATTTTGGCCGAAGAGTATCGCAACGCGCCCTATTCCTGCGTGATGCACTGTTTCTCGTCCTCGGCCGAGTTGGCCAAAGCCGCGCTGGATCTGGGGTTTTATCTGTCCATGTCCGGCATTGCGGCCTTTCCCAAAAGCCAGGAGTTGCGCGACATTTTCGCAAGCGCGCCAGTGGATCGCATTCTGGTGGAAACTGACGCGCCCTATCTGGCACCGCCCCCTTATCGTGGCAAGCGAAACGAACCGGCCTATACCGCACATACAGCCCGAAAAGGGGCCGAGCTGTTCGGGCTGGAGTATCCGGCTTTTGCCGCCCAAACTCAGGCGAACTTTGACCGGCTGTTCAGCAAGGCGGCAACGTACAGGGCCGCTGCATGACCGAATTGAGATTTACCATTCTGGGCTGCGGATCGTCAGGCGGCGTACCCCGGTTGGGTGGTCACTGGGGTGATTGCGACCCTGCAAACCCCAGGAACATTCGCCGACGCTGTTCCCTGCTTGTCGAGCGTGACGGTCCAGGCGGCACAACCTCCGTGTTGATTGATACGACCCCGGACATGCGCAGCCAGTTGCTGGACACGGGCACCGGGCGGCTTGATGGTGTGGTCTATACACATTCTCACGCGGATCATGTCCATGGAATCGACGACCTGCGCATGATCGTGTTCAACATGAAAACCCGTGTTCCGGTCTGGGCTGATGGTGATACTCAGAACGCCCTGCTGGGGCGGTTTGGATACGCCTTCATTCAACCCGAAGGGTCACCCTATCCTCCGATCCTCGACCTCAAGTCCATCGAAGGGCCGTTCGAAATCAACGGACCCGGCGGTTCCATTCCGTTTCGTCCATTCAAGGTGAACCACGGCTCGATTGATTCTCTGGGCTTTCGTATGGGGCAGCTCGCCTATTTGCCGGATGTTGCCGAAATTTACGACCACGCATGGCCTGAAATGGAAGGGTTGGATTATCTCATTATCGACGCCCTGCGCCGAAGCCCTCATCCCACACATGCACATCTGGAAAAAACGCTGGAATGGATTGGGAAGCTGCAACCAAAACAGGCGATACTGACCAATATGCATATCGATCTGGACTATGCGACCGTCGATGCAGAAACTCCGGACAATATCACCCCCGCCTATGACGGGATGGTGATACATCACGCGTTTCAGACCCCTGTTCCTTTTGCATAAGATAACGCAGCTTGGCAGCTGCATGGGGGCCAAATGCTGCAAAGCCTGATTGACGTCATTCTTCCTGTCTTTCTTGTGATCGGTGCCGGTTACACGGCAACACGAACAGGTTATTTCAAAGAAAACCATGTCGACGGGCTGATGAGATTTACGCAAGGGTTCGCGATCCCATGCCTGTTGTTTCTGGCAATCGCGCATCTGGACCTCAGTGCCAGTTTCGATCCCCGGCTTTTAGCCAGCTTCTATTCCGCCGCTGCCTTGTGTTTCACCACGGGTCTTTTTGGTGCGCGCATCATTTTCAACCGCGAATGGGAAGACTGCGTGGCAATCGGGTTTTGTTGCCTTTTCTCAAACTCGGTTCTGCTTGGATTGCCGATTACCGAACGCGCTTATGGTCTTGAGAACCTGACAGGCAACTATGCGATTATCGCCTTCCATTCCCCGTTTTGTTACGGCGTTGGGATCACGGTGATGGAGGTTGTCCGCAATCGCGGAAACGGTGGCGCGCGCATGGCACGTTCTGTTCTGTCTGCAATGTTCAAGAACGCGCTGATCCTTGGTATTGCACTGGGGTTCGTGGTCAATCTGTCCGGTTTGACCATCCCAGCTGTGGTGGACGAAGCCCTTGGTCTTATCACTCGGGCCGCCCTGCCCGGCGCCCTGTTTGCACTGGGCGGGGTACTGGTCAAATACAAACCCGAAGGCGATCTGCGAACTATCGCCTTTGTTTGCGCAATCTCGCTGATGCTACATCCCAGCCTAGTGTGGATATTCGGCAAGTCCACGGGGCTGCCGCAGGACCTTTTCCGCTCGGGGGTGTTGAACGCAGCCATGGCGCCCGGGTTTAACGCCTATATCTTTGCCAATATGTATGGCCGCGCCAAGCGGGTCGCAGCTTCTTCTGTTCTCATTGGGACAGCCACATCCATCCTGACTGTCTGGCTTTGGCTAACGGTTCTGGGCTAACAGTAGTGTTGACTTCAGTTCGCACAGAGGCACGTAACGCATATCGTGTCAGGAGATCCAAATGCCACATGCCATCATCGTCGCACATGGCCAGCCGTCCGATCCAGAACCGGCTGAGGCTGCTTTGGCTGCATTCGCGGCTACGGTCGGCGCCCTGACCGAGCATGTAACGGTGCATGCTGCAACTCTGGCCGCGCCCGGCGCGTTCGAGGTTAAACTGAACAGCCTGCCGGAAAACACGGTCATCTATCCGCTTTTCATGGCAAACGGATGGTTTGTCACCAGCGCACTACCCAAGCGATTAGGGGATCACAAAGCGCGCATTCTAGACCCATTGGGTGTTGACCCAGAGCTACCGGCATTGACCGCGCACGCCCTGCAATCCGAGTTGTCCCAAAGGAATTGGGCAACTGCGTCGACCGATCTGGTCATTGCCGCACATGGGTCGGGGCGTAGCCGAAACCCGTCGGCCGTGGCTCTGGGTTTCGCATCGCAGCTTCAAGAAATGCTGGCTTTCAAATCTGTCCGCGTTGGGTTTGTTGAAGAACCGCCATCCATTTCCGAAGCCGCGACTGGCATGGGGGCTCAGGCGCTGTGCCTTCCGTTCTTTGCCTGCACCGGGGGGCACGCAGTAGACGACGTGCCCGCAGGATTGAGCCAAGCAGGCTTCGAAGGCGTCCTGCTGCCAGTGGTTGGGGAACTGCCACCCATCCGGCACCAGATTGCCAAGCAGGTAACGAAGGCCGTTCAGCTCGCGTAAAAATTCGCTTGAGTTCTTTGCCCCGGAAACAGGCAAAACTCAGGTTTGCGCTTTGATCAGAGTGGAATACAGGCGGTGGCAGGACCGGCCATCTCGCTTGGCCTGATAAAGGGCGACGTCGGCGGCGTGAAGGATGTCGGCGGCTTTGGGAACCTTGAACTGGGTGGACAAGGCCGTTCCGATACTTGCAGAGATACAGCACGGTTGGTCCTGAAACATTATGGGTTCATTCAACCTCGCGATCAGGCGCCCGGCGATGGACTCCAGGGTTTCTTCCCGCGTCAGACCTTTGAAAATAATGACAAACTCATCCCCGCCGACCCGCGCGACCGTATCGTCTCCACGCGTCTCTTCAAGCATGATGCGGGCCGCCTGTTGCAGGACGTAATCCCCGGCAGCATGGCCCAGCCGATCATTCACGGATTTGAAGAAGTCCAAATCCAGATGCATAAGGGCGAATGTAGAATTTGTCAGGATCAGATGCCCCAGCAAATGATCCATCGCGCGGCGGTTCTTCAATCCTGTCAATGTATCGGTATATGCCTGCTCTTCCGCGGCTAGCATTGCCCCCTGAAGCCTGAGATTAAGTGAACGGGACGCTTCCATCGCGGCAGATTTGGCTTCGACCAGATACAACAGCTCGATCGCCAGGTCGGTGCCGGAAAAATCTGCGCTCGTCAGGGCGTAATCCCGAACCGCATCCAAAATCGAAATACCGAATGACAGATTGATGACTGCACCGCCCGTCTCGGGCAAGGGTGCGACCAGGCCTTTCAGGGTCGTACGTGGTTCATCGCGAAATCTCAGATGCAGTTTGGCACCGGCCATCGACATCAATGCGGGAAGGGTGGTGACTGTTCTGGGGCGGATCAGCTCGAACATGTCCAGAACCCCCAGCCCGACCAAAGGCAATTCGGGCCGCAACTTTTGCAATGTCGGGCCCGCTTGTTGAATGCATCCGCTGCGGTCCACCAACATGAACATCGGGCAAAGCGTTTCCAGAAGTTCGGCCAGTTCTTGGGTATGCGTCATCTGTTCCGAGCCCCCAGATCAAAATGGCGCCCCTCGGCAAAGGCGCTTTCGACCAAAATGATTGAAATGATTTCACAAAACTCCTGACGACCCTCATGCGACAGCATCACCAGCGCACCATAATCATCGGCCATCGCTCGTAGGACCCCGACCATAACACTGGAAAATCCCGGTAAGTCCGGAAGGCAGCACAACTGGTATTCCGTGGCTGAAAGCTCTCTCAACTCAAGCGCAGGCAAAGTCAGATCAGAGACAGCCAGTCTCACACGATCCGCAAGATCATCTAGGGAATGAAGAAACTCGACATAGGTGACACCCCCAAACCTGAGCAGTCGGCGCAGCCCTTCCATGTTCGGATGGGACACCAGATATGTTCCTAGATCTTCAAGGATTTCCGCCTGTGGTCGGTTGAGGTCAATACTCAGGGCCTCGAGCAACCGGGTCGTCATGTCATCGTCATAGATGAGCATGGCTTCAAACTCGACAAACCCAAGCCGCGCACCTTCGGTCACGCGAACCCAGCAGGATTGCCCGTAGGTCGCGCCGACAAAGGACTGTATCGCCCGATTGATCAGACCATGCATCGGATGCCTCAGATTGGTGTCCTTGGCACTGTGGTCTGAGAAACCTTAACAAATAGCCAAAATTCGCCCCGAGTTGCTGTGAATGCAGCGGAGTATCAAGACGACACTACCCACCTTGTCAGAAGTCCGTCGGCGCGCCGCCTTCGGCCTTGCGGCGTTCGACGAACTCGGCCAGTTCCTCGCGAATACCATCGTCCATCGGAGGGGCTTCAAAGCTCGAGATGATCTCTTTGAACATGTGATGCGCACGCTCAGCCGTCCAGATGCCTCCGGCGGCCTCCCAGCCTTCATAGTTCTTCCAGTCACTCAGGAAGGGCTGGTAGAAGGCCGTGCTGTAGCGATCCTGTGTATGCTGGATGCCAAAAAAGTGACCGTCATTGCCAACCGCTCGAATTGCATCCAAAGCAATCTCATCCGGCCCGGTCGCGGTCAGATTAGGGTTCATATAGCGCTGAATTTGCTGCAAAACCTCGCAATCCATGATGAATTTTTCCGGGCTGGCGATCAGGCCGCCCTCCAGCCAACCGGCGGCGTGGTACACCATGTTGGTGCCCGACTGTACGGCCGCCCAGAGCGAGTTCGAGGTTTCCCACACGGATTGCCCGTCTGGCACATTGGCCGCACACACACCGGATGAACGCAGCGGCAGCCCATAATATCGCGCCATCTGCCCGGTCATCTGTGTCGAGCGCATGTATTCCGGCGTCCCAAAAGCGGGCGCGCCTGATTTCATGTCCACATTGGATGTGAAAGTTCCGATTACACAGGGGATACCAGGGCGCACATATTGGAACAGAGCGATGGCGCACAAGGCTTCGGCCAGGGACTGTGCAACCGCACCCGCCATCGTTACTGGTGCCATTGCCCCCGCCAGCGTAAAGGGGGTTACGACAATCGCCTGCCCGCGCCGCGCCAATCTCAGGCAACCATCTATCATCGGATGGTCATGCTTCAACGGCGAGGTCGAGTTGATGTTGGTGTACATCCGTGGCGAGGCCTCGAATTCCTCGTGGCTGAGACCGCCCGCGATGCGCACCATCTCCATCACATCTTCAACACGTTCCTTACCCAACGAATAAGCGTGCATCGCCTTGTCGGTCAGGGTCAGCTTGTCATACAGCACATCCAGATGCCGGACACTGGCATGAATATCGACGGGTTCTACAGGATATCCGCCAGCGAAGTGAATACAGTTGAAGTACTGCGTCAGTTTCAGAAGATTCTGGCACATCTCGCGATTGCCCGGCACTTTCTTTCCGATTTCCATGTCCCAGTAATTGGGCGGCGACGAAACGTTGCCAAACAGAATGTTCTTTCCACCTATCTCGATCCTGTGGTCAACATTTCGGGGGGTAATGGAAAACTGGCTGGGCGCCTTGGCGATCATCTCCATGACAAAATCGCGCCCCATGCGGACGTTGTCACCATTGATCGTGCACCCCGCTTCGCGCAGGATGCCGATTGCCTCTTCGTTGTAGAATTCGATCCCGATCTCTTCCAGAATACGCATGGCCCCTTCATGGATCGCTTCGATCCCGGCCTGATCCAGCGGTTCAGTCGGGCGATCTATATTGATGGGTGGGTCCCACGGCATCTGGTCAATCACCGCGCTACCCCTGCGCGCTGCCGCACCTGCGCGTCCTCCGCCGCGGCGTTTGCGTGTGTTGGTTTCGGCCATGGTTGCCTCCGTTCTGGCTTGGTACAAGCAAGACCCGAAGACGCGTTTCTGGCCGCTCCATCTGCGACAGAGCTTGTCGGTTTTCTATAATTGTTCGTCGATTTTCTGGATCAACACATCATTTTTCGGCCAGCCACGCTGGAATGTGACCGATATCCGGAAGGACCACATCCGCCATCGGTGCCAGCGCATCTGCTTCAGCCAATCCGGTCAAAACGCCAATGGTGATCATCCCGGCTGCGCGCCCCGCTTGCAGGTCATGAACACTGTCCCCCACCATTGCAATGCGCGACGGCTCGACCCCGACCTGTGCGGCAAAGGCCAGCAACTGACCTGGCCCGGGTTTGAACCCATGACCACTGTCATACCCGGCGACAAAATCGAAGTGTTCGCGTATTCCCGCAGATTCCAGATGCTGCAAAGCCGGATGCTCGCTGTCATTTGTCGCAAGGCCCAGTTTGATCCCGGATTGCTGCAACCCTTTCAGGAATGGACCCAACGGCACGGCAGGGGATTGAGGAGCCGCTGCGGCCTCGGCATTCATCATGTCTACAACTTCCTGCAATGTCACATCGTCAACATGCGCAATAAGCACCTCGGCGATTTCTTCGACTGTTGCGGCTATCACAATGCTATCCGTGGAATACCGCTCTTGCTCGAAGTCAAATCCGATGATGCTGCCGAGTTCCACAGCCCGGTCTACATCCCCCTTTGTCAGACGCATCAGCAACGACCGCCCGAAGGTTCCCCAGGTTTTGGCAAAATCGAACAAAGTGCCATCCTTGTCGAAGACGATTGCTTCTATTGGCATCGCGTGCTCCTGCGGAAAAGGTGTTCAGGTCCAGTGTACATCGCCACCGCCTGACAGAACCGCCCGCGCTTGGGCAGGGTGATCATAGGCGATCGAGTTGGCGTCACAAAACGCCATGACCCACGAATCGTCAAGCACTAGAAAATCGAGAACCGAAGCCAGAAAGTCCCGGTCACCGGCCCGATTGCGAACATCCCCGATCGAAGCACCTGTCGAGCCAAGAAAGACAGGCAAAAGCTCGTCATTGCTGACCAGCCAACCCAAGGCCGTCAGAGCAAGAGTCTCGGCTGAATCGGGCGAAATGGACATAAACAGTGCTCGGATCAGGTGATGGAAAGAGTTTGTTAACCAGACTCATAAACAATTTGTTCACGCATGCAATCAACGGTGAACGACTATGTCTGTGCAAGGCACCATCCTTGTCCTCGACGGGGTATCAACCAACCGCATAATGCTGAAGGTTCAACTGACCGCTGCCTGGTATCACGTGGTACAGGGTGGAAAACTTGAAGGGCTACAAGCCCTTGCGCGTCGCGTTCAGCCGGACCTTGTACTGACGGCACAGACATTGCCCGACGGAACAGCCGCAGATGTCAAGAAAGCCCTTACCGAAGTATCTGGCCTGGATGACGTGCCCGTTGTCGTACTTGCAGCACAGAATGACAAAAACGCGCGCCTGCGTGCCCTGAAAGACGGGCTGGACGATGTGTTGACGCATCCTTTCAAAGATACGTTGCTGCTGGCACGCATTCGCAGCCTTTTGCGTGCGCGCGCAGTTACTCAAGATTTGCAGGTCAGCAACGGATCACAACCTATTGGATTTGGGGAACCCGCCCCTGTCATGATCACCCCCCCGAACGCGGCCCGGGTTGATATCTTGACCAATACTGTCCGAACCGGTGCCCTTTGGCACAAGGCCTTGCAAGGCCAGCACCATTTCGATCTGTCCTGGCACCTTCAATCGAACTTGCAGGGCGTTTTGTCCGGACCGATACCGGACGCGATTGTGGTCGAACTGAGCTCGCACCCGTCCGCGCTGAATATCCTTGCAGATCTCAGGTCACGGGCAGCAACCCGGAACACTGTCCTGATTGGCGTCTTGCAAGACTACGATGCCGTGCAGGCCTCAGAAGCGCTGGACAGAGGAGCAGACGCCGTGTGCCTGGGGGGGTTCTGCGCGCAAGAGATCCTGTTGCGGCTGAACAATCAGATTGCGCGCAAGGCGCGGCTTGATCATTTGCGCGTATCATTGAGAAAAGGGATCGCCGAGTCCTGGATTGATCCGCTGACCGGGTTGCACAATCGTCGTTACGCCATGCGGGCATTGGATCAGATCGTGCGCCAGTCTGCCCGTACCGGGTGTGGCTTTGCCGTCATGCTGGCGGATCTGGACCATTTCAAGGCCATCAATGACTGCCATGGCCACGGCGCCGGTGATTGTGTTCTGACGCTGGCCGCAAAACGCATGCAAAGCGCACTAGGATCCAAAGGTTTTGTCGCCCGTATCGGCGGTGAAGAGTTCATGTTCGCGGTGCCCGATGTGTCACAAAAGCAAGCCAGAAAACTGGCTGAGACCATCTGCGACAGCATTTGTCGCGCCCCGTTCCTGCTATCGGACCAAGGTTTACAGGTTAACGTCACGATCAGCATTGGGCTGGAGATGCCGCAATCGGGTCAGCCGGGAAAAGAACGCACGCCCGTTCCTGTAGAAGATATCCTGAAAGCCGCCGATAAAGCCCTTTACGCAGCAAAAAAAGCGGGGCGCAATCAGGTGAGTATCAGGCAAAGCGCCGCCTGAACCCGTCAATCCTTTTTCTTGTGTCCATGCGGCCCGCGTTCGACGATCTTTTGCAACCTGTCCGCATAAGACTGCCGCTCTGCGTCGCTCATGGCGGTGACGCGAGCCAGCCATCGTGTCTGCAAGGCTAGTTGCAGTTCTGCCGTTGCCTGCGACTGTTTCTGCAACAACACTTCAACGGCGACTGGTTCGAAGGGCACTGTGCGCAGTGCCAGGCTCAAGGCTTCAAAGTCCTGTCTGCGCCCCCTTAGGTCTTTTTCGCGTAGCGCAGACAGTTCCCCTCGCATCGCTTTTCGATCATCTTTCGGCAAAGAGCGATATAGCGCCGGGCCGAATCCCGGCGGTGCCTCGGTGTGATCTCCATCCTTCAGGCGCAGCACAGTTCCGACTGCAACACCGACAACCAACAGGTTCAGAGCCAATGACAAGACCAGCAATACTGTCATCCACCGGCGTTTCGGTTTAGGGGCAGCGTTCATTCTGTGCTCTCCAGAAAACTCGTGTCATATCCAAGGTCAGCCACAAAAAGAGCCGTCTCTTGCGAGGTCAGCAGATTAGCAGGGTCGGGCAGGAACCCCGGCGCGGAAAAGCCGATCCAGAGCCCCGCCGCACTGGCGGCGATCAAGCCGCCCACCCCCTGCCAGCCACCAACGTTGTCCATCATTCGATGCCAGATCGAAGATTGAGGTCGAGGTTCAGGCCCTAGGCGACTAAGACGGAGTTTTTCAGCATCTGTCTGGATGCGCACGGCCAGATCGTCGGGCAGCGCCGGTCGGCTCTGCCGAGCCTGCGCAAACAAATGATCCAGTTCCAGGTTTTCATCCGTCATCGTCATACCCCAGTTCTTCACGTCGCCCGGCCAGTATCGCGGTCAGACTTCGTTTGCCCCGCGCGGTCAAGCTTTCAACCGCTTCCACTGAAATTCCCATGATCCCGGCAATTTCAGTGTTGGGCAACTCTTCGATGTGGCGCAGAACCACAGCCTGCTTCTGCCTTTCTGGCAGCTCCGCCAGGGCAAGCTGCAACGCGTCCACGCGGGCTTCATCCTGCAGTCGGTCGGCCACGCTGGCTTTGCCATCTTCCGGCTCAGGAATATCCGACAACCTGCCGGGGGCCTTCCTGCGCCGGATGTCCACACACAGGTTCAGCGTTACGCGATACAGCCATGTCGAAACTTTGGCCTGACCCGGCACCCAATCCGGCGCCATCTGCCACAACCGCATCATCGCCTCCTGCGTTACGTCTTCTGCCTCGGCCCGATTGCCCAACATACGCAACGCAACGGAATAACAAAGCGGCCCAAGGCGATCGGTTAAAACCCGCGCAGCCTGTGCGTCACCATCAGCGAATTGGCTCAGCAACACATCGTCGCTGAGAGAGCTCGCGGTGCAATCCGCACCGCGAACATCGTGTAGGTGGGAGGTCAGGTCCTCCACCCTGCTTCAGTTGTCGATTGCACCTGACTTATGGTTCTTTTTCTTATGGTGCCGTCCCATCCGGTCTTTGGCATCGGCAAATTCCTGTTCCGATATTCCACCACTGTTATCTGCATCCATCCGGTCAAACATCTTGTCACCCCGGCGCGGTTTCGGCAACTCGTCCTGGCTTAGGAACCCGTCATTGTTCGCATCGTTGTTTTCGAACATTTTGGCGACCCGGTCGTTTGCTTTTTTCTGAGCAGCAGCCTGCATCTCCTCTAGGCTGAACTGGCCGTCCCCATCGGTATCCGCGGCTGAGAAACGCTCGGTGTAATGTGCTTCCATCTCCTGCTGCGTCACTTGACCATCGCCATTGGCATCCAATTCCTGAAAGGACACTGGCTCACGACCACCCGGACCAGCCGCCAGAACGGACGTGCCGGTGATTGCAACACCCGACAGGACAATCGCCGTGATGAACTTTGCATTTTTCATTTCGGTTTTCCCTTGTTGACGCGGCCTGAGTGCCGCTGCTCATAACCATTCAAACGCGCGAGGCAGGGAATTCCGTCGCGGTGCCAGCAACTTTTTTTGAACCAGCGCGGTATTTCACGACGTGGTTCACCTGAGGTGCGTTGCAAAGCGACGCACCCCCCTTTAAAAACCACCCGTTCAGGCGCATTATCCGCCAAAGATTACTGCGCGAGTTATATTATGACGGATCAGACGATCGACACCACAACCCAGAACGAGCGAGAAACCTGGCCTGCATTGGTCAAAGGGTTTCGGTGCAAGTGCCCAAATTGCGGTGAAGGCAAGCTGTTGCACAGCTACCTGAAGGTGAATGACACCTGCTCGAACTGTGGGCAGGAACTGTTTCTCCATCGCGCCGATGATGGCCCAGCTTATCTGACGATCCTGCTGGTCGGGCACCTGTTGGCCCCGGCCCTGCACGTCTCGTATGTGAACTGGCGCCCGGACCCATGGGTGATGGCCATCGGGTTTTCCATTGCTTGCGTTGCACTGTCGCTGTTTTTGCTCCCCCGTCTGAAAGGCGCTGTGGTCGCTTATCAGTGGGCGCGTCGTATGCACGGTTTTGGCAACGTTTCATGAGCCGGAAGAAGCGATTGTTTTCCGCATGACGACCGACAAGACCGCCATCCGCGATGCCGCAACCGTCATCGTGCTGCGAAACAGGTGGACCAATCCGTCGATCCTGATGGGGCAACGTGGGTCCAAGGCCGTGTTCATGCCCAACAAATTCGTGTTCCCCGGTGGAGCTGTCGATCCGGCGGATGCAGATGTACCGCTTGCGACCGCACTGCCTGACCTGTGTTTTGAGCGGTTGGCGGAACAGGCGGAATCCGGAAAACAACACGCCCTTGCCGCCGCAGCAATTCGCGAGCTTTGGGAGGAGACAGGACTTGTCCTTGGCCAGACAGGACACTGGCCGGGCAGCGTTCCTGACGACTGGCAGAGCTTTTCCGCCATGGGTTACGTGCCGTCGGCAGCTGCGCTGCAATTTGTTTTTCGCGCAGTCACACCGCCCGGCCGCCCCCGCCGCTTCGATGCGCGGTTTTTTCTGGTCGATGCCGATGCGCTGCAGGGCGATCTGGATGATTTCAGCCATGCCTCGGACGAGCTGTCGCATCTGCAATGGGTGGAACTGGATCGGGCGCGTGAACTGGATCTGCCGTTTATCACCGAGGTTGTTCTGGCCGAGGTCGCAGCCCGGGTGACCTCACCCGAGCCGCCAGTATCGGTTCCGTTCTATCAGAACAACGAAGAAGCCAATCTGTTCCTGCGGCTCAGAGGCTATCCGATGCCCGAGCACGACTGACCAATCAGTTTCACCGCATCCGGCTGACAACCACCGTCACTTCGGGTTTTTTGCCGATTTCCGCTTTTGCCGTCTGACGCACGATCCGGCGCATTTCGTCTTCCAGCTTGTCGTCATCTCGTAGGGTCTTGGCCGCCGCCCGCATTAGGAACTGGTTCAGGTCTTCTTCCAACACTTCGACCAATCCGGCGCGGGACGTTCCGACCTCGGGCAGGCCCATCGTGTCGCACCACGGTTCGCCCAGCGGCTCGTCTTCTTCATCCAGAACAACCGTCACAGTAACATGGCCGTTCAGAGCCATGCGAATACGGTCCCGTACCACGCCGTCCAACGCACCGATTTTCACCGTACCGTCCAGATAGGTACGCCCGGATTCGACATAGTCGACCACCACGGGTGCATTGCCGCTGAGGTCCAGCATGGTGCCGTTTACGGCCAGCACACCCGTTCTGCCGCCCTGCTCAGCCAGTTTGACATGCTCGCGCAGGTGCCGGTGCTCTCCATGCATTGGGATCACAATTTGCGGATCGATCAGCGCGTGCACCTTCTCAAGATCAGGTCGGTTCGCATGGCCAGAGACGTGATAGAGGCCCGAGCTGTCATCCACCACATCCACGCCCTTTTCACTGAGCTGGTTCATGATGAAAATCACGCCACGTTCGTTTCCGGGAATGGTTTTCGACGAAAACAAGAACAGGTCGCCTTCGGACAGTTCCAGACCACGGTACTTGCCACGGGCCAGTTGCGCGCTTGCCGCACGGCGTTCGCCCTGGCTGCCAGTCACGATCAGCATCAGGTTCTGGCGCGGCAGATCCAACGCTTCTTCCGCGCTGATCACCTTGGGGAAGTCCGACAGGATACCGGTTTCGGTCGCAGCTTCGATCATCCGCCGCATTGCGCGCCCTAGCAACACAACCGAACGCCCCGCTCGCGCGCCCGCCTCGGCTAGTGTTTTGACCCGTGCCACGTTCGACGCGAAGGTGGTTGCCACAACCATACCCTCGGCGTTTTCGACTAGCTTTGTAATCTCTGGCCCGACCTCGGATTCCGAACGGCCCGGATGCGCCGAGAAAACATTCGTGCTGTCGCAAACCAACGCTTTGACGCCCGGCTTGGCAATCTCGGCCCACAGGTCGGGATCAAAGGCTTCGCCCACGACTGGGTTTGCATCTAGCTTGAAATCACCCGAGTGCACCACGCGCCCTGCGGGCGTGTCGATGACCAAAGCAGCACTTTCCGGGATCGAATGTGAAACCGGAAGGAAGCCCACCGTAAACGGTCCGACTGAGATCGTTTCGGGCCAAGAGGACACGGTTGTCACCGCATCGGTCGGGTGCGCGTATTCTTCCATCTTGCGACGCGCGATATTGGCCGTGAAAGCCCGGGCATAAATCGGAGCTCCCAGTGCCTCATAGCAATGAGCCACGGCGCCGACATGGTCTTCATGTGCATGGGTGATGAAAACGCCATCCAGCCGGTCGGCCCGTTCTTTCAACCAAGAAATATCCGCATAGATCAGGTCGACGCCCGGTGTTGTGTCCATATCGGGAAAGGTGACACCCAGATCCACCAGGATCAGGCGTTCCTGCCCGGGCTGGCCATATCCGTACACGTAGGCATTCATACCAATTTCGCCCGCGCCACCCAGCGGCAGGTAGATCAATCTTTCACTGCTCATATCGAGCCATTATCCTTGTTATAGCGATGAATCACGGTCAAGCCGTGCATCGTCAAATCATCTTCGATTACGTCGAACCCCACGTCGGCCTGATCGAACAAGGGGGCCAACCCTCCGGTTCCCACGACTTTCATCGGCATTCCATATTCGGCCTTGATCCGCGCGATCAGCCCCTCGATCAGGCCGGAATACCCCCAATACACGCCTGACTGGATACAACCAACCGTATTCGTACCGATCACCTTCTCGGGACGCGTGATGTCGATATGCGGCAGTGCGGCTGCGCCCTGATGCAAAGCCTCAAGGCTGAGATTCACACCCGGAGCGATGACGCCCCCAACATAGGCACCGTCCGCGGCGACAACGTCGAAATTTGTTGCGGTACCAAAGTCCACCACAACGACATTGCCGCCATGACGGTCAAATGCACCAACTGCATTGGCCAGTCGATCCGGGCCCGGCACAGTCCCCTGATCCACGCGCGGCGGCACGGGCAACAGGCAATCCGGCCTACCTACCACCAGCGGCCTGCACCCAAAAAAGCGATCGGCAAAGATGCGCAGGTTGAACACCACGCGCGGCACGGTCGACGCAATGATGACATCCGAGATATTCGCCTCGATCCCGTAATGTTTCACCAGCGTCGAATACCAAGTGAAATAGGCGTCCGCCGTGCGTGCATGATGGGTCGAGGTGCGCAGGGTGCACAGAAATTCCTGACCGTTCCAGATCGAGAAGACTGTATTGGTATTGCCGCAATCAATGGCCAGAAGCATTTGCGCCCCTTTCAGAAATAGACATCCGCCGCAGGAATGCTCACGCGGCCTTTGGCGGTGTTTAAGACAAGGTTACCGCCTGCGTCTACCGTTTCGAAGGTCCCAACCGTCTCAGACGTGCCGGTACGGGCCGTAATAACCTCGCCCAGCCGGGCAGCACGGGACAGCCACGCGGTGCGAATGGGTTCGAACCCGTAGGTAACAAACTGAGTTTCATATTTGGCATAGGCTGAAGCAAGCTCGGTCAGAAAATCCTCGGGCGTGACGTTTGCACCGGTTTCCGACAAAAGAGAGACAGGTCGGACCGCGCCCGGTTCCACCGCGTCGGCGTCTGGGGCGTTGGCCAGATTCACACCAATACCGATGGACAGATACGCCACACCACGCCCCTGCCCGGCGCTTTCCAGCAAAATACCAGCAAGCTTGCCACCGTTCAGTAGTACGTCATTGGGCCATTTCAACGACAGCCCCGCCGCACGCCCCGTCACAGAGACACAAGCGTCAAACAGAGCCAGTGCCGCAACAAAACTGCGCAGAGCCGCCTGTTCTGGAGCACCTTCAGGGCGCATCAAAAGGGTCGCGGCAAGGTTGCCCATAGGGTTGGCCCATGACCGTCCGCGTCGCCCACGCGCAGCCGTCTGATGATGCGCCATGATCCACACAGGACCACGGGCATTGGGGGCAATCCGCGCAGCTTCGTTGAGTGTGCTATCAACTTCCTGCACCTCGTGCAGGCCATAGCCTTGTGGCCACTTGGTCATATCAAAAAGGCCCGGTCACGCGACCGAGCCCCCTCTTTCAGATTGTGCAAAACGTTCAGTTGACAAGAGTTGCCGCCGCAGCCGCTGCCGCGCCCTCGATCCCAAACTGATAGAAGACCCCGATCAGCATCAGCGCCGCGGACCCCATCAGGGCGACCCACAGAACGGGTGTCGACCGCGTTTCAATCGGGTCTTCGTTCTCGGCCCCGAAATACATGTAGAACACAATCCGCAGGTAATAGAAGGCGCCAATTACCGATGCGATGGCTGAAACTACAACAAGGCCGGTCAAATCGGCACTTACACCAGCCCGCCAAACACCAAACTTCGCAAAGAAACCCAGCATCGGTGGCACACCGGCAAGCGAGAACATCAGGATCAGAACAGCAAGGGCCTTGCCCGGATCACGTTTGGAATACTGGCGCAGCGCATCAATGTCAGTGACGGGTTTGCCGTCGCGTTCCATCATCAGGATAAACGCAAACGTGCCGATGTTCATGGTCACGTAAATCGCCAGATACATCAGCATCGCCTGAATACCCAACTCGGTGCCTGCCGCCAGACCGATCAGCGCATAGCCCATATGGGCAATCGACGAGAACGCCATCAGTCGCTTGATGTCGCGCTGACCAATTGCGGCAACCGCCCCCAGCAGCATCGACAGCACCGACAGCAAAACGATCACTTGCTGCCAGTCTTTGACCACACCTCCGAAGGCGTCATGCAGCAGGCGTGCAAACAAGGCCATTGCCGCGACTTTCGGGGCGGTGGCAAAGAAGGCCGTAATTGGCGTCGGCGACCCTTCATAGACATCCGGTGTCCACATATGGAACGGAACAGCCGAAACCTTGAATGCCAGACCCGAAATCAGGAAGATCAGGCCAAACAACAGACCAACCGAGACATCCCCATGATGGACCGTCTGAATAATGCCCGAGAACAGTGTCGTGCCTGTGAACCCGTAAACCAGCGAAGCACCATACAGCAGCAGACCTGAACTGAGAGCGCCCAGAACAAAGTATTTCAGCCCTGCTTCGGTTGATTTCGCGCTGTCACGACGCAGCGCGGCAACAACATACAGCGCAAGGGATTGCAGCTCGAGTCCCATGTAAAGAGACATCAGATCGCCCGCGCTCACCATCATCATCATACCGACGGCTGCAAGGGCCACCAGCAACGGATATTCAAAGCGCAGCAGACCCCGGCGCGCCATGTATTCCTGGCTCATCACCAGCACGGCACCTGCCGACAAAAGGATGGCAACTTTGGCAAAACGCGCGAACCCGTCATCCACGAACATGCCATTGAAGGCTACGTTGGTGCCACTGCCCTGGGTAGCGATCCAGATCGCCAGAACCGCCATCAGGCCCGCCGTGGTCCAGACCAGAACCGAAGCCAGCCCGTCTTTCGAGGTGTAGACAGCCCCCAACAGAGCCACCATCGCATAGATCGCCAGAACGATTTCCGGCAGGATAATTGTCAGATCAGCCTGGATCATGTCTCCAAAGCTCCCTTAATGCGAAGCGGCAGTCTGGGTCGCAGCCTTAGCCGCGGCCAGAGCCGTGTCATAGTTCGAAATGAGTGCCGTCGTCGATTGGCCGATCACATCGGTCACCAGTGACGGGTAAACGCCCAGAAGGATCGTCATCACGATCAGCGGGGCAAAAATCAGCCGCTCGCGCGAGCTCATGTCGGTCATCGCCTTCAGGCTTTCCTTGATCAGATCCCCGAAGACAACGCGACGGTAGAGCCACAGCGCGTAGGCTGCCGAGAAGATCACACCGGTCGCCGCAACTGCAGTCACCCAGGTGTTAACCTGGAATGTACCCATGAGTGTCAGGAACTCACCAATAAACCCGCTGGTGCCCGGCAGTCCGACATTGGCCATGGTGAACAGCATGAAGACCAGCGCATAGGCGGGCATCCGGATGACCAGACCGCCATAAGCCTCGATATCGCGGGTGTGCATCCGGTCATAGATCACGCCGACACAGAGGAAGAGCGCGGCAGAGATGAACCCGTGGCTCAGCATCTGGAAAATCGCGCCGTCAATGCCTTGCTGGTTCGCTGCAAAGATGCCCATCGTGACAAAGCCCATATGCGCGACCGAGGAATACGCGATCAGCTTTTTCATGTCTTCCTGCACCAGTGCCACCAGCGAGGTATAAACAACCGCTATAGCTGACATCCAAAGCACAAGATCAGTCATCACCGCCGAGCCAACCGGGAACATCGGCAGGCTGAACCGCAGGAAGCCGTAGCCGCCCATCTTCAACAGGATCGCGGCCAGCACGACCGAGCCCGCCGTCGGCGCTTGAACGTGCGCATCGGGCAACCAGGTGTGCACCGGCCACATCGGCATTTTCACCGCAAAAGACGCGAAGAAGGCCAGGAACATCAGCGTTTGCATACCGCCGGTGACATAGATGCCCAACACGCTGAAACTCTCGGATGCGAACTGATGGGCCATCAGCGCTTCGATATCCGTGGTGCCCGCGTCAGCATACATTGCGACCATGGCCACCAGCATCAGCACCGAGCCAAGGAAGGTGTAAAGGAAGAACTTGAAGCTGGCATAGATACGATCCTTGCCGCCCCAGATACCGATGATCAGGAACATCGGGATCAGACCCGCCTCGAAGAACAGGTAGAACAGCACCAGGTCCAGCGCCATGAACACGCCCAGCATGAGCGTTTCCAGCAGCAAGAAAGCAATCATGTATTCTTTGACGCGGTCCGTCACATTCCAGCTGGCCAGAATGGTCAGCGGCATGATGAAAGTGGTCAGCAGCACGAACAGAACGCTGATTCCATCCACACCCATCTTGTATTTCAGGCCCATCAGCCATTCACCCTCTTCCACCATCTGGAAACCGGTGTTCGAAGGATCAAAGCCTGTGTAGATGCCAATTGACACCAGAAACGTCACAGTTGTCGCCAGCAATGCAATCCACTTGGCGTTGCGCTGCGCTGCAACGTCGCTGCCGTGCAGGAACAGCGCCAGAATGCCTGCTGCGATGGCGGGGATAAAGGTGACAATAGATAGGATATTGTCCATTAGTGTGCGCCTCCGCCGATCGACATCCAGGTGACAAGGGCCGCAATGCCCAAAACCATCCAGAAGGCGTAAGTAAAGATGTACCCGGTCTGCGCCTTGCCTGCGAGGCGGGTGAAGAAGGGAATCACGCCCATAGCAACCCCATTCAGGAAGCCGTCAATCGTGTTGCCGTCACCGCGTTTCCATAAGAACCGGCCAAGGGCGACAGTGGGTTTGACAAAGATCGCGTCGTAGATTTCGTCGAAATACCATTTGTTCAGCAGGAACAGGTACAGCGGACGCTGGTTTGCTGCCAGACGTGCGGGCAGAGACGTGTTCACGATGTAGAACCAATAGGCCACGATAAAGCCAAGCACCATCGCAACGAATGGTGAAACCTTGACCCATTTCGGAGCCGCATGCGCATCGTCCAGAATGTGGTTGTCCGGCGCCATATAAAGCGCCCCTTCACCCGGCTCGCCCGCAAACACATAATGGTGGTCCCCGCCCTCTGCGGCATTCTCACCATGCGCGGCGTCATCAGCATGGCTGTCATCGGCATGGCTGTCTTCGCCGTGCGACGCATCCGCCGCCGCGTGATCACTGGCCTCGGCATGCTCTGAGGCTTCTGCAACCGGAATACCGTAGAATTTGCCGACTTTATCCGCATGGCCAAAGAAGTTTCCGTACCAAATCATGCCCGCGAATACCGCACCCAGCGACAGTACACCCAGCGGCACCAACATCACCATCGGGCTTTCATGTGCGTGATCATGCGTGTGCTTGTCGCCGCGCGGCTCGCCATAGAAGGTCAGGAAGATCAGACGCCAGCTGTAGAACGAGGTGAACGCGGCAGCGACGACCAACAACCAGAAGCCATAGCTTGATCCGCCCGCATAGGCGCTCTCGATAATTGCGTCTTTTGACAGGAAACCGGCAAAACCAAAGGTGGTCAGCGGGATACCAACACCGGTAATCGCCAGGGTACCGATCATCATCGCCCAGAAGGTGTAGGGGATCTTCTTCCGCAGACCGCCATATTCGGTCATCTCCTGTTCGTGATGCATCGCGTGGATCACGGAACCGGCCCCAAGGAACAACAACGCCTTGAAAAAGGCATGCGTAAACAGGTGGAACATCGCCGCCGAATACATGCCCACGCCCGCCGCCACAAACATGTAGCCTAGCTGCGAACAGGTCGAATACGCGATGACACGTTTGATATCGGTCTGAACCAGACCAACAGTAGCAGCGAAGAACGCGGTTGAGGCGCCAAGAACAGTGATGAACCCTGTCGCACCCGGTGCGAACTCCATCAGCGGGGACATGCGACAGACCAAAAAGACGCCTGCGGTCACCATGGTCGCAGCGTGGATCAGTGCTGACACAGGCGTCGGGCCTTCCATCGCGTCCGGCAACCATGTGTGCAGGATCAACTGCGCCGATTTACCCATTGCACCGATGAAGAGCAGAACGCAGATCACTTCGATCGCGGTCCATTCCCCCCACAGGAAATGCAGCTTCTCTTCTGCCAGCGCAGGAGCAGAGGCAAAGATATCCGAGTAGTTGATACTGTCGGTCAGGAAGAACAGCGCGAAGATGCCCAGAGCAAAACCAAAGTCGCCAACCCGGTTGACCACAAAGGCCTTGATTGCCGCCGCATTGGCCGAAGGCTTGCGATAATAGAACCCGATCAGCAGGTATGAGGCGACGCCGACGCCCTCCCAGCCAAAGAACATCTGCACCAGATTATCCGCCGTCACCAGCATCAGCATGGCGAAAGTGAAGAAGGACAAATAGGCAAAGAAACGCGGCTTATAGCTTTCGCCTTCGCGCCATTGCGGATCGTGATCCATGTAGCCGAAGGAATACAGGTGCACGAGCGCCGAAACGGTTGTCACCACGATCAGCATGATCGCCGTCAGTCGGTCCAGACGGATGGCCCAGCTTGTCGAAAGCGAGCCGCTTTCGATCCAGCGCATGATCTCGATCTGCTGCGTTTGCCCGTCGAAGGTGAAGAACACGATCCAGGACAGCAGACAGGCCAGGAACAGCAGGCCCGTCGCGGTCCACATGGCCGCTTTCTCGCCAATGAACTTCCAGCCGAACCCGCAGAGCAGCGCGCCCACCAGCGGGGCAAAGAGGATGGTGGTTTCCATGTTCCCTTACCCCTTCATCATATTGACGTCTTCAACCGCGATCGTACCGCGGTTGCGGAAGAAACAGACCAGAATGGCCAGACCAATCGCCGCCTCGGCTGCTGCAACGGTCAGCACGAACAGCGTGAACACCTGCCCGACCAGATCGCCGAGGAAACTGGAAAACGCCACGAGGTTGATATTCACTGCCAGCAGCATCAGTTCGATGCTCATCAGCAGGATGATGACGTTCTTGCGGTTCAGGAAGAGACCGAAGATGCCGATGACGAACAGCGTCGCCGCGACCGTAAGATAGTGTTCAAGTCCGATCATAGCTTCGCTCCTGGCGAGTCGGGGTAGTAGAGTTTGCAGCCGCAGGTGTAGTCGATGCGCTTGTGGTTTTTGGTTCGAGCAAAGAACTTCCGGATATCTTTCGTGAATGAATTTCGATGTTCGGATGCAATCTGCTTCAGTTCGGCGACTGTTGTCTCAGCGGTTAGTCCGATGGGACCTTCTGGCTTTTGTATCAGATCAATAGAACTTGGCACGTAACCGGCGATGTTGGTCGGCCTATATTCTCTATCGATAACGATACCTTCTCCGCTGCCGCAGTTTTGAAAGAACAGGCTTTGTTTCGGGCTGCAACCGTCTCCGGCATTCACACGTTGTCCAATGCGTCCATTGCCGATATTGACTACGGCTTCTTCGGAGAACGTTTCGAATTGCCCTCTACCGCCATTTACAAAGCTGCAATCGGAGTTCATTCGTTTTAACTTGTAACCCTCGTTCTGCGGCGCACTCTCACACGCCAACAGCGACGCCGGAGCTAGCGCAAGACAAGCCGTCATGGCTAAAACTTTCAAGAGTTCGCCTCTCACAATCCCTGCCCCGGTTTCACGTCCTTCAACTCCATCGCCTTGGCCGGGTCACGCATCATCTGGCCGATAATGTCCTGACGCTTGATGTCCTTGCGGTGGCGCAGCGTCAGAACGATGGCGCCGATCATGGCCACCAGCAGGATCAGGCCCGCCAGTTGGAACAGAAGGAAGTATTGATCGTAAAGGATGAGGCCAAGCGCCTCGGTGTTGTGGCGGTCTGTCGGGACCGGCTGGGCCAGATTGGCCGCAGCACCCTGTGCGCTGTCCCACGCCCCGAAAGCCATGACAAACTGCATCAGGATGATCAGACCAATCAGCAGGGCCAGCGGCATATAGCGCGCCATTTCGGCCTTGAGCTCGGCAAAGTCCACGTCCAGCATCATCACCACGAAGAGGAACAGAACCGCGACCGCGCCGACATAGACGATGACCAGCAGCATCGCCACGAACTCGGCCCCCAGCAGCACGAACAGCCCTGCCGAGGACAGAAACGCCAGGATCAGCCACAGGACCGAGTGCACCGGTTGGCGGCTGATCACCGTGAACAGCCCGCCGGTGATGGCGCTGATGGCAAACAGGTAGAAGGCAAAGACGGTCATTGATCCTCATCCTCGTTGTCGCCCATGACCTCTTGCGCCAGATCCAGCGCGCGGGTCATGGCCGGGATGCCGGCAAAGACCGACATCTGACCGATCGTTTCCACGATCTCTTGTTTCTTTGCGCCCGCTTCCAGCGCATGACGCACGGTCTGACGAACAGCCGAATCCGCCTGAGCGCCCTGACAGGTCAGCCCGGCCAGCGTCAGCAGCAGGCGTGTTTTGGCATCCAGCCCGTCCTTGTTGACGGTGTTGCCGAACATCATCTCCATGACCTCTTTGGGCATGGTCGGCCACAGCGCCTCGAACCCTTTGGGCGAGAAGCTTTCCATCGCCGGGTTCATCGCCTTGGCCATGTCCTGAGCTTGCTTCATCATCAGCTCGAACGGATTTGTCGGGCTGTCACTCATCGGTAAGGTGCGTCCAGTTCCAGATTGCGCGCGATCTCGGCTTCCCAGCGTTCGCCATTCGACAGGAGTTTTTCCTTGTCGTAGAACAGCTCTTCCCGGGTTTCCGTCGCGAATTCAAAGTTCGGGCCTTCGACGATGGCATCAACCGGGCATGCCTCTTGGCAGAAGCCGCAATAGATGCACTTGGTCATGTCAATGTCATAGCGCGTGGTGCGGCGGCTGCCGTCCGCGCGGGGTTCGGCATCGATGGTGATGGCCTGTGCCGGGCAGACCGCCTCGCACAGTTTACACGCGATGCAGCGCTCTTCACCGTTTGGATAGCGGCGCAGGGCGTGTTCACCGCGAAACCGCGGGGACAGAGGGCCTTTTTCGTGCGGATAGTTCAGGGTGGCCTTGGGAGCGAAGAAATACTTCATCCCCAGTTTGAAGCCGACCCAGAAATCCTGCAGCAGGAAGTATTTGGCAGCGCGGGTGTAATCGATGTTTGCCATATCAGCCTCCTACGCTCCAACGGGCGAATGCGCCCCAGAACCAGTCGAATTTCGCCGCAAAGGCCACAAAGACCACCCAAACCAGCGAGAACGGCAGGAAAACTTTCCAGCCCAATCGCATCAGCTGGTCATAGCGGTAGCGAGGCGTGATGGCCTTGACCATCGCGAAGATGAAGAAGAAGAACGCCATCTTGGCGACCATCCACAACACGCCATCGGGCAGGCCCGGGATTGGCGACAGCCAGCCGCCGAAGAACAGCAGCGAGGTCAGCGCGCACATCAGGAAGATCGCGATGTATTCACCGGCCATGAACAGCAGGAAGGGTGTGGCCGAATATTCGACCTGATAACCCGCCACCAGTTCCGATTCCGCTTCGGGCAGGTCAAACGGTGGTCGGTTGGTCTCGGCCAGCGCCGAAATGAAGAACAGAAAGACCATCGGGAAATGCGGCAGCCAGTACCAGCTGAAGAAGCCGAACGACCCATCCTGCGCGCGGACGATGTCACCAAAGTTCATCGACCCGGTCGAGATGATCACACCGATGATGATCAGACCGATGGAAACCTCGTATGAGATCATCTGTGCGGCTGAGCGCAACGAGCCCAAGAACGGGTACTTTGAGTTCGACGCCCAACCACCCATGATCACGCCATAAACCTCAAGCGAGGACACGGCGAAGACATAGAGGATTGCGACGTTGATGTCCGACAGGACCCAGCCATCATTGAACGGGATCACCGCCCAGGCGATCATCGCCAACACGAAAGAGGTGAGCGGCGCGAGGATGAAAACCGTGCGGTCGGCTCCCGCGGGGATCACGACCTCTTTGACGACGTATTTCAACGCATCCGCCACCGATTGCAGCAGACCGTAAACGCCGACCACGTTAGGGCCGCGGCGCATCTGGACAGCGGCCCAGATCTTGCGGTCGCCATAAACAAGGAACAACAGCGAGATCATCACGAAGGCAACAACAGCAAGCACTTGCGCCAGAATGATGATGGCTATTCCGCCGGGGGTGTTAAAGAATTCAGCCATTGGTCCTCACACCGTGGGTATTCCGTTTTTCGCGCGCGATGCAAAGGCCCGATGCCTGCGCAAACTGCGGCTGGGTCGGCGCGTTGGTGTAAACAGTATCTGCCGCCATTGCGCCACCCTTTTTCTTTCGTTTCAAGCACATTTCCGGCGCAGTCAGGTGCCACCCGACCACAGCGCTGGTTTGCGATATGAAACTGCTTTCGTTCATTCCGCCGCAATCTTCTCAGCTTTGCGGGCTTGCGCCTGCGCCGAAAGCTCGGCCATCAGTTGCGAGGCCCGAGCGATCGGGTTGGTCAGATAGAAATCCTTGATCGCATTGCGGAAGGTCGCCTTGCCCAAAGACCCGGCCTCCAGCGCTTGAACCTCATTCTCGATCACCTCGTCGATGCGGGCCAGATGGGGAACCGCCTCGATCAAGGCTGTGCGCAACTGCGCAAGCGAGTCATAGGGGAGTGTCGCCCCCAGCTCAGCCGACAGCGCACGCAGGATGGCCCAGTTTTCCTTGGCCTCACCAGGCGCAAACCCAGCGCGCATCGCCAGTTGCGGGCGGCCTTCCATGTTCACGAACAGACCGTTTTCTTCGGTATATGCCGCGCCCGGCAGGATCACATCTGCGCGATGCGCGCCCCGATCCCCGTGGCTGCCCTGATAAATCACAAAGGCGCCTTCGCCGATTTCGACCTCATCCGCACCAAGGTTATAGATCACATCCGCAGCATTTATTGCTTCCATACCGCCATCGTTGGTGGCGTCCACATCCATCGCGCCCACGCGCGACGCCGCAGTGTGCAAAATGATCAGGCCGCTTTCCGTATTTGCGGCAATTGTTTGCGCGGCAGCCAGAACAGCTCCTCCGTCCGCCTCCTGCAGCGCTCCCTGCCCGACGATGACCAGCGAGCGTTTACCCCTGATTTCATCGTCGCCGCCCATGTCGACAACCTTTTGCAGCGCTGCGCGATCATCGCCCACATGATGGTACCCATAAGTCAGATCGACCGCTGGACCCACCAAAGCGACTTCGGCCCCGTGCGCCCACGCCTTGCGGATACGCGCGTTCAAAACCGGTGCTTCATCGCGCGGGTTGGTGCCAATCAGAAGAATACGCTCGGCCGTATCGATGACTTCAATCGCGGCGGTCCCGGCATATCCGCCACGGTTCCCGACCGGAAGCTTGGCCCCATCGGTGCGGCACTCAACAACTCCGCCTTGCCCTTCGATCATCTGTTTCAATGCGAATGCGGCCTCGACCGGTACCAGATCACCGACGATACCGGCTGGCTTCTCAGCACCTTTCAGCGCTTCTGCGGCCTTGGTAAGTGCTTCGGACCATGAGGCCGGGCGCAGCTTGCCGTTTTCGCGGATGTAAGGTTTGTCCAGTCGCTGACGCCGCAACCCGTCCCAGACAAAGCGGGTTTTGTCGCTGATCCACTCTTCATTCACTCCGTCATGATTGCGAGGAAGGAAGCGCATCACCTCGCGCCCTTTGGTATCGACACGAATGTTCGATCCCAGCGCGTCCATAACGTCGATGCTTTCGGTTTTGGTCAATTCCCACGGGCGCGCCGTAAACGCATAAGGTTTCGAGGTCAGCGCCCCAACCGGGCACAGGTCGATAATGTTGCCCTGCAGGTTCGAATCCAGCGTCTGGTTCAGATACGAGGTGATCTCGGCATCCTCACCGCGCCCTGTCTGACCCATCTGAGTGATCCCAGCGACTTCGGTGGTAAAGCGCACGCAACGGGTGCAACTGATGCAGCGGGTCATTGCCGTGCCCACAAGCGGTCCCAGATCCAGATCATCAACCGCGCGCTTGGCTTCCTTGAACCGCGAACCGGACAGGCCATAAGCCATCGCCTGATCCTGAAGATCGCATTCGCCGCCCTGATCGCAGATCGGGCAATCCAGCGGATGGTTGATCAGCAGGAACTCCATCACACCTTCGCGGGCCTTTTTGACCATGGGAGAGTTCGTCTTGACCACCGGTGGCTGCCCTTCTGGCCCCGGGCGCAGGTCACGCACCTGCATCGCGCAGGATGCAGCCGGTTTCGGCGGACCGCCCACCACTTCAACCAGACACATCCGGCAGTTTCCCGCAATCGACAGACGCTCGTGATAGCAGAAACGCGGCACCTCGACCCCGGCCTGCTCACAGGCCTGTATCAGGGTCATCGCACCTTCGACTTCGATTTCCTGCCCGTCGATATTGATCTTGCGGAGGTCAGACATGGCTCTCAGTTCGCTCTCAAATAAACGCCAATGGCGCTGTTTCTTTGGATTTCCTTCTGCCCCAAAGAGCAGAATGTTTTGGGGTTGTCGTAGGACACGCCGTTTTTCGCCAGATAAGCCTCGCCCTTGGCCCGCATCCGATCCTTTTCAGCATCCGACTCGACATATGAGCGGATTTCCGTGTCCGAGTACCCCAGATTATTCGCTTTGGACCGCAGTCCCCACATCACACTGATCGCTTTCAATCGCCGCCCGCTGATCGACGGGCAGAACTCGGAAATCTCATTTGCAATGGCGATGTAGTAGAGTTCGTTGTCGATCTCTTTGACATCCCTCAAGGGCGGCTTTGCTTCTGCAACCACGGGCAAGGCCATCAGCGATGCGAGGGCGGCTAGTTTTGTAACAGACATGGGTTTTCCTTTCGTCTTGGACTGTCCAAGACGAAGCGGTTCGCGGCTGCTAGGCAATAACACCCTGCCCGCCCACCGGAGATATGGAAAAACACCGGTCATGGCCGCTGGCAGGTTCCTGCAAATGTCAGTTGATCATTGCTGATGCTAAGGTTCTGCGGGTCTGTATCCGGACCCACCGTCCACGAAATCCGAGACGACCCGAAGTTCTGGATGCAGAATTTGGTACCTTCATGACGTCCGGCCTCGCGCGCACCATCGAGTGAAGCAGAGACGCCTTTGACGACAACCGTAAAGTCCGCGGGCGAGGTCTTCTTGTCGACCACCTTCGCCTTGGTTCTGAACGACTTGCCATCAAACAAAAGCCGATCTGCCGACGGCTTAACCAGACCGCAAGCGGAAACACCAACCAATGCCAGCGCAACAATAAGGGCTTTGGGGGCCTTCATACTTTCCCTCTTTGTTTTCTGTTCCGCTGCGTCGCTATCAAAACGCCGCGACCAATGCCATGAGCCCGATTACGACCATGCACGCCCATCCGATCACATACAAAATTGTCCGCGGGCCGCTGGTTGGCTTGCCGATCCCCTTCAAGTGCACCACCAGCATCGCCAAGCGCGCAACCAGCGCCACCGAGGCCAGCAGGTTTACCCAGAACGGGCTGACGCCCAGCAGAATCGCCGCTGTAATGACTGTCACAAACGCAGGAAGTGTCTCCGTCCCGTTCAGATAGGCCCGGTTCAGACGATACGCCTTGTCGGCATAATCCTGGTCAGGTGTCGCACCGGGTGCCAGCCCCTTGGCTTGTTTGGCCAGTGCCGAAAACGGCGCCAGAAACAATACAACCAGCGTGAATAGCACAACCGACGCAATTGCGTGGCTATATTCTGCAAACACTTCCATCTTCGTTCACTCCGCTGCCATCGCACCCATACGGCCCGATTTCTGAGCCTTGATGCGGTCTTCGATCTCTTCCCGGAAATTCCGGATCAGGCCCTGGATCGGCCAGGCGGCCGCATCGCCCAAGGCGCAGATCGTGTGTCCTTCGACCTGTTTGGTCACGTCAAACAACATGTCGATCTCTTCCAGCTCAGCTTCACCACGCACCAGACGATCCATCACACGCATCATCCAGCCGGTGCCTTCGCGACACGGCGTACACTGACCACAGCTTTCATGCTTGTAAAACTTCGACAAGCGCCAGATCGCCTTGATGATGTCGGTGGACTTGTCCATCACAATCACCGCTGCCGTACCCAGACCCGACCCCAGATCGTTGCGCAGGTAATCGAAATCCATGATCGCGTCGCGCATGTTTTCACCGCGCACGCAGGGAACCGAGGATCCACCAGGGATAACCGCCAGCAGATTATCCCACCCGCCGCGAATGCCGCCGCAATGGGTTTCGATCAGCTGTTCGAACGGGATCGACATCGCCTCTTCGACGACGCAAGGGTTGTTCACGTGGCCCGAGATCGCAAACAGCTTGGTACCTGCGTTGTTCTGACGACCAAATCCAGCGAACCAATCCGCACCCCGTCGCAAGACGGTCGGCACCACCGCGATGGATTCCACGTTGTTCACAGTGGTCGGACATCCGTACAGCCCCGCGCCCGCCGGGAACGGAGGTTTCATCCGCGGCATACCCTTCTTGCCCTCAAGGCTTTCGATCAGGGCGGTTTCCTCGCCACAAATATAAGCCCCTGCCCCGTGATGAAGGAAAAGATCGAAATCCCAGCCCGAACCAGCGGCGTTTTTGCCAAGAAGCCCCGCGTCATAGGCCTCGTCAATCGCGGCCTGCAATGCCTCGCGCTCGCGGATATATTCGCCGCGCAGGTAGATATAGCAGGTATGCGCGTTCATCGCGAAAGAGGCGATCAGACACCCTTCAATCAACGTGTGCGGATCATGGCGCATGATCTCACGGTCTTTGCAGGTGCCGGGCTCGGATTCATCGGCATTCACAACCAGATAGGAAGGGCGACCGTCGCTTTCCTTTGGCATAAACGACCATTTCAGGCCAGTTGGGAAGCCCGCACCGCCGCGTCCGCGCAGCCCGGAATCCTTCATTGTCTGAATGATCCAGTCCCGGCCCTTTTCAATCAGGCCAGCTGTGCCGTCCCAATGCCCGCGGGCTTGCGCGCCTTTCAGCGTGCGTTCGTGCATCCCGTAGATGTTGGTAAAGATCCGGTCCTGATCCTTCAGCATCATTCGTTACCTTCAGCTGTCCTGACGCATGCGCCAGAGTTGAAAAATGTTCACACCCGCATAAATGAATGCCGCCAAAGCGGCAAAATCAAACAGCAGCGCGTGCCGGGCTGTCAAACCCAGCGCGGGGCCAATGAACAGATTCATGGCAAGCCAGATCACCATCGTCACCGCTATTACGATGCCGATATGTCTGCCCTTTCGGGCTATGGCCTGATCCTTATCCTTGTCCATCATCCCCCGATGCCCCGATGGGGCACCCGTTTAGTCTTCGTAGGTGCCATCTTCCTTGGCACGTTTGGCAAATTCGGTTTCCTCACCCGCCGCAAGCTTGGCTGCCTGTTCAATCCAGCCATCGCGCTCGATCCGGCCCTTGAACTTCAGCCGAGCATCGACCCAGGCGACCTGTTCCGGCGTCCAGGCTGCGATCTGATCATAGTGGAAGAAGCCCAACTCGTTCAGGGTCTGCTCCAGCTTGGGGCCTACGCCTTTCAACAGTTTCAGGTTATCTGCCTTGCCGTTGCGCGCGCCCGTCAGTGTTTCGGGCTGGTCCTCTTGCGCTGCCTTCGCCTCAGCGGCCTGTTTCACAGCAGGTTTCGCCGGGGTTGGCGCTTTGGGCGGCTTCGGTGCAGCTTTGGTCGCAGCCGCTTTGCCATCCTTGCCCAACCAAGGGGTCAGGATCGGAACCTCGGTCCCATCAATGCGCCTGACCGTATCGCCAATATCGGTGGCCAGTTCGACGCTGGCGTTGTACTGCGTTTTGCCGCTGTCATACTCCGTCAGGCTGGTCAGCCCCTTGAGCGGTTCAGCCGCATAGCGACCATTCTGCGGGCCCGGCGTCGGAACTTTCCCCGCCACCAGATCATCAAGGATCTTGCCAAAGCTCGCAGCGGTCAGGTCTTCGTAGTAATCCTTGCCGATCTGCGCCATCGGCGCATTGGTGCAGGAGCCAAGGCATTCGACCTCTTCCCAGCTCAGCTTGCCATCGGCGGACAGCACGTGTGGCTTGGCCGCGATCTTCTCCTTGCAAACAGCGATCAGATCCTCGGCCCCGCAAATCATGCATGAGGTCGTTCCGCAAACTTGAACATGGGCCACAGATCCCACCGGTTGCAGCTGGAACATGAAGTAGAACGAGGCCACCTCTAGCACGCGGATATAAGCCATACCCAGCATGTCGGCGACGGATTCAATCGCCGGGCGGCTCAGCCAGCCTTCCTGCTCCTGCGCACGCCACAGCAGAGGGATCACCGCACTGGCCTGACGGCCTTCGGGATATTTGGTAATCTGCGCTTCGGCCCATTGCTGGTTGGCAGCGGTGAAGGCAAAGCTTTCAGGTTGTTCGGGATGAAGACGGCGGAGCATTAGCGGTCAATCTCTCCAAATACGACGTCCATAGTGCCGATGATGGCGGCGACGTCGGCCAGTTGGTGGCCTTTGGCAACGTGGTCCATGGCTTGCAGGTGCAGGAAACCCGGCGCGCGCAGTTTGGCGCGGTAGGGTTTGTTGGTGCCGTCAGCGACCAGATAGACGCCGAACTCGCCCTTGGGGGCTTCGACGGCGGCATAAACTTCACCGGCAGGAACGTGGAAGCCTTCGGTGTACAGCTTGAAGTGATGGATCAGACTTTCCATCGAGGTCTTCATGTCCGAGCGTTTCGGCGGAGTGATCTTGCCACGCGCCAGAACGTCACCCGGGCACTCGCGGATTTTGGCGATGGCCTGACGGATGATCAGCAGCGACTGGCGCATTTCTTCCATACGGACAAGGTAGCGGTCATAACAGTCGCCGTTCTTGCCAACAGGGATCTGGAACTCGAACTCGTCGTAGCACTCGTAGGGCTGCGCGCGGCGCAGGTCCCATGCCAGACCCGATCCGCGCACCATCACGCCCGAGAAGCCGTACTTCTGGATGTCATCCTCGGTCACGACGCCGATATCAGCGTTGCGCTGTTTGAAGATGCGGTTTTCGGTCAGCAGCCCGTCAATGTCATCAAGGACGTTGGGGAATTCGTGGCTCCACGCCTCGATATCGTCCAGCAGTTCCGGCGGCAGGTCCTGATGTACACCACCCGGACGGAAATAAGCGGCGTGCAGGCGGGCACCGCAGGCACGCTCATAGAACACCATCAGCTTTTCACGCTCTTCAAAACCCCAGAGTGGCGGGGTCAGTGCGCCGACGTCCATCGCCTGCGTCGTCACGTTCAGCAGGTGGTTCAGGATGCGCCCGATCTCGGAATACAGAACCCGGATCAGAGAGCCACGGCGCGGCACCTCGACCCCGGTCAGCTTTTCGATGGCCAGACACCAGGCATGTTCCTGGTTCATCGGTGCTACATAGTCCAGACGGTCGAAATACGGCAGGTTCTGCAGATAGGTCCGGCTTTCCATCAGCTTTTCGGTGCCACGGTGCAGCAAGCCGATATGCGGGTCGCAACGCTCGACGATTTCACCGTCCAACTCGAGCACCAGACGCAAAACTCCGTGAGCCGCAGGGTGTTGCGGGCCGAAGTTGATGTTAAAGTTGCGGATCTTCTGCTCGCCGCTCAGCGCGTCCGTGCTGCCGTCATCGTATCTTGAGCCGTCCATCACCGCCCTCGTTTCTTCTTTGCTTCGGCCCGAACCCGGACCTTTTCCGCCTCGGTCGCTTTGACCGCAGCTCCGGCCAGTAGAACCCCTAACGCGCCCAGAATGATCAACTCACCCATCATCTCAGCGTCGCTCCATCTCTTGCAGTTTCATCGCCATCATCCACAGCAGGACAATCACGACCGGAGAGATGATGCATGCAAACGCCCAGTTCTTGTTGATCCCGAAATGCGGCAGCAGCTTGATCATCGGAATGACCGTTGCAACAACCAGAATTATCCAGATCAGGAACTCCATGATTACGTCTCCTGTTTCTCATCCCCCGGCAGAATGTAGTTCGCACCTTCCCATGGGGACATGAAATCAAACTGACGGTATTCCTGCACCAGACTGACCGGCTCATAGACCACGCGTTTCTGCGCCTCGTCATAACGCACCTCGGTGTAGCCGGTGGTCGGGAAATCCTTGCGCAGCGGATGGCCACGGAATCCATAGTCCGTCAGAATCCGCCGCAAATCTGGATGTCCCGAGAACAGGATGCCGAACATGTCGAACACCTCACGCTCGAACCAGTTGGCCGAGGGGTGGATATCGACGATCGAAGGCACCATGTCATCTTCGCGGATCGAAACCCGCAGACGGACACGCTGGTTCTGGTACATCGACAGGAAGTGGTACACCACATCGAACCGCTTGGCACGTTCGGGGTAATCGACGCCGGTGATATCCACCAATGTTGAGAACTTGCAGTTTTGGTCCGACCGCAGGAATTCTACGAATTCCACCAGATTCGACGGCGCCACATCGACGTTCAGCTCGCCATGGGTCACATCCCAGGACAGAACGCAATCGGCTCGTTTCAGTTCAAGCTGGGTGCCGAGTTCTTTGAGTGCTTCGCTCATCTACCCTTCCCCTCAGCGTACAATTGTGCCGGTGCGGCGGATTTTGCGTTGCAGCTGTAGCAGACCGTAAAGCAGCGCCTCGGCGGTTGGAGGGCAGCCAGGCACGTAAATATCCACCGGAACAACCCGGTCACAGCCACGCACGACGGAATAGGAATAGTGGTAGTAGCCCCCCCCATTCGCGCAGGATCCCATCGAGATCACATAGCGCGGCTCGGGCATCTGGTCGTAAACCTTGCGCAAGGCAGGAGCCATCTTGTTGGTCAGCGTGCCAGCCACGATCATCACGTCAGATTGGCGCGGAGAGGCGCGTGGCGCGATGCCGAAACGTTCCGCATCATAGCGCGGCATCGAAGTGTGCATCATTTCAACCGCGCAGCAGGCCAGACCAAAGGTCATCCAATGCAGCGAACCCGTACGGGCCCAGTTGATAATATCCTCGCTCGAGGTCAGCAGAAAACCTTTGTCCTGCAACTCGGCATTCAGGGCCTGAGTGGCGACTTCTTTGTCGACGCCAGCGGTATTTGCACCGGTCATCACTCCCATTCCAGGGCCCCTTTCTTCCACTCATAGGCAAAGCCGATGGTCAGCACGGCCAGAAACACCATCATCGACCAGAAGCCGACATCGCTGATATCGCGGAACCCGACAGCCCAGGGAAACAGGAATGCGATCTCAAGATCAAAGATGATGAAGAGAATCGAGACCAGATAGAATCGGACGTCAAATTTCATTCGCGCATCGTCGAATGCATTGAAGCCACATTCATATGCGCTGACCTTTTCGGGGTCGGGATTGCGGACAGCCAGTACAACGGCGGCAAGAATCAGGACGATTCCAAGGCCTACGGCAACGGCCAGAAACACCAGAATCGGGAGATACTCCCGCAGCAGGTCTTCCACGAATAGCTCCTTTCTTGCGCACGCATCTTGTCGGGTGCGCCGTCAATTGGCGTGTTGACTGGACATTCTCTATCCCCGCCGGGTCAGAGGGTCAACCGAACACAGCCCCCTCTGCCATCAAACATACGCTTGACAGCGCGGCATAGAATCGCATCACGAGCGATTTGCATTGGCTTACGGAAACTCGGTAAACTTACTTATTCCATGCAGGTTTACGTTTTTCGAAGAACGCCGCGATCCCTTCACGTGCCTCTTCCGTTTCCCAGCGCTCGACCAGTTCGTTGATGGTCTGGTCGATTGTGGCATCATCAATACGAGGTCCCAGAGTTCGAACCAATGCCTTGGCAGATGCAACTGCCCCCGGCGCGCACGAAAGATAGGGCCGGAGTTCATCTTCTATCGCAGCCGCAAGCTGCTCGGGAGGCACAGCCTTTGCCAGCAATCCCAAATCAACCGCTTCGGGCGCATCGAACAACCGGGCCGACATGAATACACGCCGTGCCCGCGCCTCACCCATACGAGCGATAACATAAGGGCCGATTGTCGCTGGGATCAGCCCAAGCCGGGTCTCGGTCAGTCCCATCTTCAGACTATCTACACCGATGGCGACATCGCACACGGCCGCCATTCCAACACCTCCGCCAAAGGCGTTGCCTTGTAGCGCCCCGATCAGGGGTTTGGGCATCGTGTTCAACGCCTGCAACATCTCGGCCAGCTTGCGCGCCTCGACAAACCGCGTCGCCTTGTCGGCCGCCATCTGGTCCTGCATCCATCCCAGATCACCACCAGCGCAAAACGTCTTTCCCGCAGCAGCCAGAACGACCGCTCTGACAGTGCCATCCTGACCCAGTTGCGACGCCGCCTGTGTCAGCTCGGCAATCATCTGACCCGAGAGCGCGTTGTGCTTTTCCGCCCGGTCCAGAGTTAACGTGGCAACACCGCGTTCGTCTGCTGAAATCGAGATTGTTTCGAACATGTTAGCCTCTCAACGCCTTGGCCATCTGCGCGGCCTCTTCGACCACATCGATATCCAGACCGGTTTGATAGCCCAACCGGTGCAAATGCGCTGCAACGGTTTCAGTCGCGACATTACCCGCAGCCCCCGGAGCATATGGGCAACCGCCAAGCCCACCCACGGCCGCGTCGAACACACGCACACCCAGCGAAAGTGCCGCATCGATATTGTCGATTGCACGCCCATTGGTGTCATGAAAATGCCCGGCAAGCCGCGTCACAGGAACCCTTTCCCGAACCGCCAGAAGCATATGCGCAATCTTGTCTGGCGTGCCTTGCCCGATCGTGTCCCCCAATGACACCTCGTAACAGCCCAACGCAAACAACCGGTCGGCAATTTCGGCGACTTTCTCGGGCGGGGTCGGGCCATCATAGGGGCAATCCGTCACGCAAGAGACGTAGCCGCGAACCGGAAGGTCGATATGACGCGCCGCTTCGAGAATCGGCGTGAACCGTTCGATTGACTCGGCGATCGAGGCATTGATGTTTGCCTTGGAAAACCCCTCGGAAGCCGACGCAAAAATGGCAATCTCATCCGCTTTGGCGGCCAGCGCATCCTCATACCCGCGCATATTCGGCGTCAACGCCGCGTAGCGCACGCCGTCCGCGCGGGTAATACCGGCCAGAACCTGCGCCGACCCCGCCATTTGAGGCACCCATTTGGGAGAGACAAAGCTTGCAACTTCGATCCGTCGAAACCCGGCGCGACTGAGGCAATTGATCAGCGCCACCTTGTCGGCAACCGGTATCTCACGCGTTTCGTTTTGTAGCCCGTCGCGCGGTCCAACTTCGTAGATTTCGACCAGATCACCCATGTCAGAACCCCTTATGGCTTGTTCTCATTCCAAATACGGATCGCGCGACCGTGGCACGTCAAGCCGCGCGGGTACAGATCACTCTTCTTCCAAACGCACCAAAGCTGCCCCAGCCTCGACCTGCGCGCCATCTTCGACCAGCACCTCGGCCACCACACCATCGCGCGCGGCCAGCAACGAATGCTCCATTTTCATCGCTTCCAGAATGGCCAAACGGTCGCCTTCCTGAACGGTCTGCCCCGCGGTGGCAAAAACTGCCTTGACCAGACCCGGCATCGGCGCCTCGATCACGTTGGTGTCACCCGTCGCGCTGGCATCCCGGTCCAGCGGGTCGATAACGTCGAAACTGTGACCGTAGTCGGTAAATACGGTCAAAGTTGTTCCGCTGACAGCGACCCGCGGCATCGGTGCGCCGTTCAGCGTCCACTGCCCCGAGATCCGCTCGGCCACGACACGGTGTTCGCCCAGCTGCCAAAGCTGGCGATCCGACCCGTCGACCTGCACGTCCAGATCAAAAACCTCTCCCTGATCGGACAGCTGCACCGCCCGATGCAACGGAGCCCAGAGCGAAAACCCGGTGTCAGGCGTGACATTAACCAAATCCAGTGCGGTCATAGCAGCCGCAACTGCGGTTGTGGCCGAAGTCGGCGATTCCCGCACCAACCCGTCAAGATCGCGCCCGATCAGGCCCGTATCCACATCGCCCGAGGCAAATCCGTCATGGCGGGTCAGCGCTCCCAGAAAGGCGAGATTCGTAACGGTGCCCGCCACTTCGGTCTCCCGCAGCACTCGGTTCAACGTCTCAAGCGCGACGGCGCGGGTCGGACCGTGCACCACCACTTTGGCAATCATCGGGTCATACCAGGGGCTGATCGTGTCACCTGCGCGAACGCCACTATCCGCACGGCAGTTGGCCGGGAAAACCAGATGAGTCAGTGTACCTGTCGCCGGCAAGAACCCTTTTGGTACATCCTCGGCATAAAGCCGGGCCTCGAAGGCGTGACCCGAGATCGACAGATCATCCTGTTGCCTGGGAAGGCTCTCTCCTGCTGCAACGCGCAACTGCCATTCCACCAGATCGATGCCGGTGATGGCCTCTGTAACCGGGTGTTCCACCTGCAGGCGGGTGTTCATCTCCATGAACCAGAATCTGTCGGGGCGCAGCCCGTCCGAGGCATCGACGATGAACTCCACCGTGCCTGCACCCTTGTACCCGATCGCCTCGGCGGCACGCACACCGGCCTGCCCCATCGCCTCCCGCATCTCAGAAGTCATGCCCGGGGCTGGTGCCTCTTCGATCACTTTCTGATGGCGGCGTTGCAACGAGCAATCGCGTTCAAACAGATGCACCGCATGGGTACCGTCACCAAATACCTGCACTTCGATATGGCGAGGTTTGGCCACGAATTTCTCGACCAGCACTGCGTCATTGCCAAAAGCGGTTTTGGCTTCGCCCCGTGCGCTGTCCAATGCGGAACGGAAATCCTCGGGGCGTTCGACCAGACGCATACCTTTACCGCCGCCGCCTGCAACGGCCTTAATCAGCACCGGATACCCAATCGCATCCGCCGCACCCGCCAAATGTTCGGGATCCTGATTGTCGCCGTGATAGCCGGGCACCACGGGCACGCCAGCCTGCTCCATCAACACCTTGGCAGCATCCTTGAGGCCCATCTTGCGGATCGCATCCGCCGAGGGGCCTATGAATATCAACCCTGCCGCTTCGACCGCATCCACGAATTCGGGATTTTCGGACAGAAAGCCATAGCCCGGGTGGATCGCCTGCGCGCCGGTATCCAACGCCGTCTGAATGATCACATCGCCCTTCAGATAACTCTCCGCCGGAGCCGACCCGCCGATATGCACCGCCTCATCTGCCATCTGCACATGCTTGGCCGAGGCGTCCGCATCGGAGTAAACAGCCACACAGGACACGCCCATCTTCTGAGCCGTTTCCATCACCCGGCAAGCAATCTCGCCCCGGTTGGCTATCAGGATTTTGTTGAACATATCTTACCCCTCAACCGCCAGATCTTCGACCAGACGAAACCGTTCACACAGCAGTTCCATCTTAGGATCGAACCCGCCATTGCGTTCGAAATACCGGCGATGACCCTCGCGCCATCCCTCAAGCGTTTCATTTTCGCCCTCTGCCAACGCGAAATCCTCGGTTACGTCGCAGTATCGGCAGGTCGAGACGTCGACCGTTTCGATCACCAAGGCCGGACGATCATCCCAATCCAGCGCAATGTCTCTCCGCCCGACAACAGGAGTGTCAGGGCTACCTTCGGGATAGTCGCGCAACGCACCGCAGGTTGCCGTTTTCCGCCCTGATCGCACCAGAGCCAGCAGCTCAGCACTCAGCCGGGCATTGTCACCAAACTTGAAAGTCTGCGCACCAGGATAGCGGGCCATGACGTCATTCAATGAAACGTTCATCTTACATCCTGAACACGCCGAAACGTGTCTCCTCAATCGGGGCATTCAGCGCCGCACTCAGCGACAAGGCGAGCACATCGCGGCTTTTGCGCGGGTCGATGATGCCATCGTCCCAGAGACGGGCCGAGGCATATAGCGGGTGCGATTGCTCTTCGAACATGTCCAGCGTCGGACGTTTGAATTCGGCCTCTTCCTCGGCCGACCAGGTACCGCCCTGTCGTTCGATCCCGTCGCGCCTGACTGTCGCCAATACGCCTGCGGCCTGCTCGCCCCCCATCACCGAAATCCGAGAGTTCGGCCATGTCCACAGAAACCTTGGCTGATAGGCGCGTCCTGCCATGCCATAGTTCCCGGCCCCAAACGAGCCGCCCACCAGCATCGTGATCTTGGGAACGCTCGTCGTTGCAACTGCCGTCACCATCTTGGCGCCGTGGCGGGCGATCCCTTCGTTCTCGTATTTGCGGCCTACCATAAAGCCGGTGATGTTCTGCAGGAAGACCAGGGGCGTTTTGCGCTGCGAACACAGCTCGACAAAATGCGCGCCCTTTTGCGCAGCCTCCGAGAACAGCACGCCATTGTTGGCAATGATCCCGACTGGGCACCCTTTGACATGGGCAAAGCCGGTGACCAGTGTCTCGCCAAAGCGGGGTTTGAACTCATCAAACCGAGAGCCATCGACCAGCCGTGCGATCACTTCACGGATGTCATAGGGCGTGCGCAAGTCGGCGGGAACGACACCCAGAATTTCATCCGGATCATAAGCTGGCTCCTCGGGTGCTTCGAACAGTAGGCCGGGCTTCAGCCCGGCACCCCCCAATGACCCGACAGCCCGCCGCGCCAATGCCAGCGCATGTGCATCATCTTCGGCCAGATAATCCGCCACACCCGACAGGCGTGTGTGCACATCGCCGCCACCCAGATCCTCGGCGCTAACAACCTCACCCGTTGCAGCTTTGACCAATGGTGGCCCTGCCAGAAAGATCGTGCCCTGTTCCTTTACGATGATCGTCACATCGGACATCGCAGGTACATAGGCCCCACCCGCCGTGCATGATCCCATCACCACGGCAATCTGAGGGATACCCTTCGCGCTCATCCGCGCCTGATTGTAGAAAATACGGCCAAAATGGTCGCGGTCGGGGAACACCTCATCCTGATTGGGCAGGTTCGCGCCGCCGCTGTCGACCAGATAGATGCAGGGCAGATGGTTTTCCTCGGCAATCTCCTGCGCGCGCAGGTGCTTTTTGACAGTCATCGGATAATAGGTGCCGCCCTTCACGGTGGCATCGTTACACACCACCATGACTTCGCGCCCCTGCACCCGGCCAATCCCCGCAATCACCCCGGCACATGGCGCGGCATCACCATACATCCCATGCGCCGCTGTCGCGCCGATTTCCAAAAACGGAGACCCCGGATCAAGCAGGTTCGCCACCCGCCTGCGCGGCAACATCTTGCCCCGAGATTCATGCCGCGCGCGGGATTTCTCGCCGCCCCCCATACGGGCTGCCTCGGCGGCGGCAGAGATCTGCGCCAGCGCGTCGAGATGAGCGGCGCGGTTTGTCTTGAAGCCCTCGGAGGCGGGCATGGCTTTGGATGTGAGTTTCATTTTCGTTCACCCTCCAGCAGCCGGTCTGCATACCGCAAATCCAGCCACCTCAAAGTTGCATTCTTTAATTGGCACTGTTTTTCAGACAAATCGGCACCGCAAATTGCTTGAGTAACTTCCGAAGCACGCTGCAAAGCATTGGCATACGAAAATCGCCTGACTTCCGTTAGGTTCGGGTTCACAGGCAATGATTTCGAAATTTCTTCACTTCGAAATAGAATATGCTCAACCAAAATGTCGTGACATATCTCGCCATAAGAGTTCGACTGCTCCCGTGTACAATATTCCAACGCTAACAAGACACAGTCGGTTTCCAGTTCGGTTTTCGAAACCGTCATCACCGTTTCTTCGCTGAGTCGCGCGCACCCATCTAACCAATCTTCAACGCCGAGGACGGGCTCATGGAACTGACTCGGATCATCGTCAGTACTCAGTGCTGCTGACGGAAAGATCAGAGCGACCGAGGCCGACCATAGTAACCTGCTTATGACGCGAGTCTCTCTCACGAACCAATCTCCCCCGCCGCCCGCGCCTTCAATTCCTTCCGGATCACCTTCCCCGTCACCGTCATCGGCAGTTCCTCCAGAAACGCCACCTCGCGCGGATAGGAATAGTGCGCCAAACGGTCTTTGACCCAATCCTGCAACTCCTGCTCTGCAGCCTCGGCTCCCGGCTTCAGCACCACATAGGCCTTGACAATCTCGGTTCGCAGCGGATCGGGTTTGCCGACCACGCCTACCGTCGCCACTGCCGGGTGGGTCAGCAGGCAGTCCTCGATCTCGGCCGGGCCAATGCGGTAACCCGCCGAGGTAATCACGTCGTCATCGCGCCCTACGAAACGCAGATAGTCGCCCTCCCACACGCCGCGATCACCGGTGATCAGCCAGTCGCCCCGGAACTTGTCGGCAGTCGCTTCGGGGCGATTCCAGTACTCCAGCAGCATCGAGGCCGAGCCGCGCCGGATGGCCACGTCGCCCTCTTCACCGGTCGGGTTGCCGTCTTCATCAATCACCGCAACCTCATGCCCTGGCACCGGTTGGCCGATACAGCCGGGACGCACAGGGAAATCTTCGGCGCAAGATGATACGACCATGTTGCACTCGGTCTGACCGTAGAACTCGTTGATAGTCAGACCAAACGCCTGCCGCCCCCAGGCCAACATCTCGGCCCCCAGCGGCTCACCACCCGATGCAACCGAGCGCAGGCCAGGGATCACCTGATCCGCTGCCTTGAGCATTCGCAGCGCCGTTGGTGGGAAAAAGACGTTCCGCACCCCGCCACGCGCGATGATGTCAGCGCAGGCCTCGGGGGTGAATTTCTCAAGCCGCGCGGCAACGACGGGAATGCCCAGCGCAAGACCCGGCATCAGCACGTCGAACAGCCCGCCGATCCACGCCCAATCCGCCGGGGTCCAAAGACAGTCACCTTCGCGCAAGTGATTATGGCTGATCGAAACTCCCGGCAGATGCCCGGTCAGAACCCGGTGTCCATGCAGCGCGCCCTTCGGGCTGCCGGTGGTGCCCGAGGTGTAGATCAACACTGCCGGATCATCTGGGCTGGTCGCGACGAATGGTACAGCAAGGCCTTCCTCGCCAATTTCCGACGCGATCAAAGGCGCAGCCAGATCACCCAACAGATCAGCCCCTTCGGCGTCGGTCAGCACAATCCGGGCACCTGCGTCACTGACCCGCGACCGCAACGCGTCCTGCTTGAACAGTTTGAACAAAGGGACCGACACCGCGCCGATCTTCCAGATCGCCAGATGGGCCGCCGCACACCAGGGAGATTGGCTTAGCAATACTCCAACGCGATCACCGGGCTGCACATGGCGCAATAATGCTCGGGCTATTCCGTCCGTCATTTGCGACAGCTGCGCATAGCTGATGCGCTGCGGGTCCGGTCCGGTTAAATCGATCAGCGCAACCCGATCCCCCGCATGCCGCAGGCACTGCTGCGCCATGTTCAGACTGTCCGGCAGATCCCAGCCTCCATCCGGGCGCAAACCCGGTATGCGCTCAGCGCTTGGCACGGTGATTATTCCCTATATTTCCTGCACTTATCGATTCATCTGCAGCCAGTTCTTTCACGTTTACTTGATGCAGATCAGAGTGGGCAATTTCAGTCGCTGCAACACCAAGGTCATCAACGAAACCAAAGGCAAGACAATGACCAAGAAACTCGCCGCTTTGACTCTTTCCACCGCGTTGGTGGCTCTGGCCGCCCCTGCGTTTGCCCAATCTCAGGGGGATTGGACTCTCGGTATCGGTGTGGGGTACCTGGACCCGAAATCCAACAACGGAACTCTGGCCGGCCTTAGCGCCGATATCGACTCGGATACGCGCCCGATCTTCACCGCCGAGTATTTCATCCAGGACAATTTGGGGATCGAGCTGCTGGCCGCGACCCCGTTCAAACATAACGTCACCTTGGGCGGAAGCGTGGACGCTGGCAGCGTCAAACATCTGCCGCCCACCTTGTCGCTGAACTATCACTTCCCGACCAATAGCGCCTGGAAGCCCTATGTCGGTGCCGGTCTGAACTATACCATCTTCTTTGACGAGCAATCTGCCCTTGGCAACCTCAAGGTCGATGATTCCTTCGGCGTATCGCTGCAAGCCGGTCTCGACTATATGATCACCGACAAAGGTGCGGTCCGTCTGAATGTGCGCTGGTTCGACATCGACTCGGACGTCACGCTGAACGGAGCCGATATTGGCACTGCAAACATCGACCCTTGGCTGGTCGGTATTTCCTACGTTCATCGCTTCTGATCCTTTGATCGAAACGCCCCGCTGCAAACTCGTCTGCGGGGCGTTTTCGTTCAGCGCATTTCGTTCATCATTTCCCGGCCGATCAGCATCCGTCGAATCTCGCTGGTGCCTGCGCCGATCTCCATCAGCTTGGCGTCCCGGAAAATCCGGCTGACCGGTGCATCCGACAGAAACCCTGCCCCGCCCAGCGCCTGAACCGCCTGATGCGCCTGAACCATCGCCTGTTCGGATGCGTAGAGACAGCACGCCGCTGCGTCCTGCCGAGTGACGTCTCCTCGATCACAGGCCTTGGCCACCTCATAGACATAGGCCCGTGCCGAGTTCATCGCGGTATACATGTCGGCAATCTTGCCCTGCATCAGTTGGAAGCTGCCAATCGGTTTGCCGAATTGCTTGCGCTCGGCCAGATACGGCATCACCTCATCCAGACAGGCTGCCATGATGCCGGTTCCGATCCCGGCCAGAACCACGCGCTCATAGTCCAGACCTGACATGAGCACGGCTACGCCCTTGCCCTCTTCTCCCAATACGTTCTCGAACGGCACTTCGACATCTTCAAAGATCAGTTCAGCCGTGTTCGACCCGCGCATCCCCAACTTGTCGAAATGGGGTGAAGTCGAAAAACCCTTCATCTCTTTTTCAATCAGAAATGCAGTAATACCCTTCGATCCGGCATCGGGGTCTGTCTTGGCATAAACCACCAGTGTATCCGCGTCTGGCCCGTTTGTGATCCAGTACTTGTTGCCGTTCAGTCGGTAATGGTCGTTGCGTTTTTCCGCCCGCAGCTTCATCGACACCACGTCCGAACCTGCGGAAGGTTCCGACATCGCCAGCGCACCCACATGTTCTCCCGATACTAGGCGCGGCAGGTATTTCTGTTTCTGCTCTTCCGTACCGTTCAGCTTGATCTGGTTCACACACAGGTTGGAATGCGCCCCATAAGACAGCGAAACCGAGGCAGAAGCGCGCGCAACTTCTTCGACAGCAATTGTATGCGCCAAATAGGACATGCCCGCACCGCCGTATTCTTCTGGCACGGTGACACCCAAAAGACCAAGCTCTCCCATTTCTTTCCACAGTTCATTCGGAAAGCTGTTCTTGGCATCAATCTCAGCCGCCATCGGCTTGACACGCTCCTGCGCCCACCGATGCACCATCTCGCGCAGGGCGTTCACATCCTCACCCAGATCAAACTTCATCGTGGCCATGAACATCTGTGTCCTCCCTCCGCATTAATGAACAAGTGTTCAATAAATCTCTAACAGCGAATCTGTCATCGGTCAATCTTTGTGAAAGCCCGGACCAAAACGCGAAACGCCGCCCAAACCGGGCGGCGCTCTCAAGGGTCGAGTGTGCGCTGAAAGCGCACTCTGTTTTGCTAGGATTGATAAACTGCGCCCACTTCGGCTCGGATGATGCGCGCGATCACTTGGCAATCCTCCAGTGAAAAGGTCAGCGGCACACGCATATCCATGATGCCTGCCAGAACACGATCACTTTCCGGCATTCGTTCGCTTTCAAAATATCTCCAGCTGTCATAGCGCGACGTGAACCCTGTTGGCTCAGCCCCGCCAAACCATTTGATCTCGACCCCACGCGCGGCGCAGCGGCTGATAACGTCGGCTATCCGCTCAGGCGACCAATCCAACAGCAGGAACTGGATCGAAGACCCGACATAGGTTTCCTCTTCGGGTCGCTCGACAATCGTCAGGCCCGGAGTGCCGCGCAGCCCGGTCTCGATCTCGCGATAGCGCTCGTTCCACCGTGTCACCTGCCGGTCCAGATCCCGCAACTGAGGGCGTAGGATGGCGGCACGCAAATTGTCCATGCGACCTGACACATTGGGTGTGGTGTACTTTATCCGCTCGAACACTTCAGGTCCCGGCGCTGCCAGATGGCGTTCATACAGCATGTATGACCCCGACAGCATTGTGGCCTTGGCCGCCAGTTCCGCGTCATCAGTAACCAGCAAACCGCCCTCGCCCGAGTTCACGTGCTTATAGGTCTGGCAGGAATAACACCCGATCGCCCCCTGCCGCCCCGACAACTGACCACGCCAGGCCGCGCCCATCGTGTGTGCGCAGTCCTCGATCACGATAACGCCTGCCGCGTCACACATCTGCATCAGACGATCCATGTCACACAGATGCCCGCGCATATGGCTGAGCATCAGGACACGGGCCTGATCCAGTTTGCCCTCAAGATCCTCCAGATCGATGGTCAGGTTTTCGGTGACGCCGACAAAGATCGCCCGCGCTCCGACCGATGCAATTGATCCCGGCACCGGAGCCAGAGTGAACGCATTGGTCAGAACCGGGTCGCCCGGCTGCACACCGACGGCCCGCAACGCGGTGGCAAGCGCATAACCGCCAGAGGAAACCGCCAAGCAATACTTGGCCCCCATCTGTGCAGCAAACTCCTGTTCCAACAGGGCCGTTTCCCCCAACTCACCGGGGACCACGTTATAGCGATGCAGCCGCCCGTGACGCAGGACAGCCAGCGCTGCCTCGATTGCGTCGTCTGGAAGGGGTTCCTGCTGCGTGAAATTACCAATGAATGTTTCCGTCATGGTCTTTTTCTGGATCTCCGACAGGGTCCGGTCAAGGTTTCAGGCTGCCGCACCGATCAGATCAGGCACAAGATCGGGCAAGTCGTCAAAGTGATGCAGCAGGGCTTCGGGCTCCAGCGCTGCCATGTCCTCCCCTGACGGCCCGAAAGTCACCAAAACCGATGGGACCCCTGCCGCTCGGGCGGTATTGCGGTCGGTATCCGAATCTCCGATCAGCACGCACCAGGCTGGATCTCCCCCGGCCCGTCGCGCAGCCTCGCGCAGAGGGGCCGGGTCCGGCTTGCGCACCGGCAGCGTATCCGCACCTACCAACGAGGCAAAACGGTCCCGCACTCCCATGCGCGTCAGTAACAATTCGGCCAGATGTTCCGGCTTGTTGGTGCAAATGCCGACACCGTAGCCCGCGTTACTCAGCATCTCGACGGCCTGCAACGCTCCCGGATAGAAACTTGTGTGGGTGTTGATATCTTGCGCGTAAGCCTCAAGCAGAACCGGATAATAGGCCTGAACGGTGTCCTCGTCGTAAGCTCCAACGCGTTTCAGCCCTTGGGTTAACATCATGCGCCCGCCACGCAGCGCGATGCCTGCATCCTGCCCATGGACCAGCACATCACCATGCCCCATTTCGCGGAAACAATGGTTCGCTGCCGCCAGCAAATCGCTTGATGTATCCGCCAAAGTGCCGTCCAGATCGAAGATGACGGTCCGCATGTTGCCTCCTGTTTCGGCAGGTTTTCGCCGTGTCCTGTTTCAATCGGCAATCTTGTTTGATGGCCGAACAGCTTGCGCCTTTGCCCCCAGCGGATAAAACGGTCGGCAACAAAACACAAAGAGAAAACGATTTCATGACCATTGCCCTTGTCATCCTTGCCGCCGGAAAAGGCACCAGGATGAATTCGGACCTTCCCAAAGTCCTGCATCCCATCGCTCAGGCTCCGATGCTTGTTCACGCGATGCGTGCCGGGTCTGTTTTGTCGCCCGAACGCACGGTGATCGTCACCGGCCACGGGTCCGAAGCTGTAGCAAAGGTTGCTCAGGACGAAGACGAAGATGCCCGGATAGCCGTTCAGGAGGAACAATTGGGTACAGCCCATGCGGTTGGTCAGGCCCGGACAGCACTGGACGGGTTCGACGGTGATATCGTAGTTCTTTACGGCGACACCCCGTTTTTACAACCCGATACGCTGGAGCGGATGGTCGAGGCACGGTCCCGAAATGACCTGGTCATCCTTGGGTTCGAAGCGGCTGATCCGGCCCGCTATGGCCGGTTGGTCATGAATGGCGACACGTTGGAACGCATTGTCGAATTCAAAGACGCATCAGATGATGAGCGCGCCATAACATTTTGCAACTCGGGCCTTTTGGCCTGTGATGCCCGGTTGCTTTTTTCGCTGATTGACGCCGTTGAAAACAACAATGCCTCAGGCGAATACTATCTGACAGACGTAGTTGAGATCGCCCGCAACCGCGGTCTGAACGTAACCGCCGTCGCCTGTGACGAGGCGCAGACGCTGGGCGTGAACTCACGCGCTGATCTGGCCGCCGCCGACGCCGTATTTCAGGCGCGCGCGCGGGCAGAACTGCTGGATATGGGTGTCACATTGATGGCACCGGATACGGTATACCTGTCCGCAGACACTGTGATTGGGCGTGACACAGTAATCGAACCCAACGTGGTTTTCGGCCCCGGAGTGACTGTCGAAAGCGGTGCAACCATCCGGGCCTTTTCCCATCTGGAAGGGTGCCATGTCAGTCGCGGTGCCATCGTCGGCCCCTACGCGCGGCTGCGTCCGGGCGCAGAATTGGCCGAAAACACGCGGGTTGGCAATTTCGTCGAAATCAAGAATGCAGAAATCGCCGAAGGCGCGAAGGTCAACCACCTCAGCTATATCGGGGACGCATCGGTGGGTGCTGCGACGAATATCGGCGCGGGAACAATCACCTGCAACTATGATGGTGTGATGAAGCACAAGACCAACATAGGTGCGAATGTCTTTATCGGCTCCAACACCATGCTCGTGGCCCCGGTCACGGTGGGCGATGGCGCAATGACAGCGACAGGCACAGTGGTGACCAAAGACGTAGCGCCCGAGGCGTTGGCCTTGGCGCGCGCCAAGCAGGAAAACAAACCCGGCTACGCGCGAAAACTGTTTGAAATGTTGAAGGCGAAGAAGGCTCGCCGCGAAAACGAGGCCTGAGATATGTGTGGAATTGTAGGTGTCTTGGGGCAGCATGAAGCAGCCCCTATTCTGGTAGAAGCCCTGAAACGGCTGGAATATCGCGGCTATGACAGTGCCGGGATTGCAACCGTTAATGACGGTGTCCTGGGGCGTCGGCGTGCGGTCGGCAAGCTGGTCAACCTCAGCGATCTGTTGGTGCATGATCCGCTGCCGGGAAAATCCGGCATTGGTCACACCCGCTGGGCCACGCATGGTGCGCCTTCCGTCAACAACGCGCATCCCCACAAGGCTGGCCCGGTGGCCGTGGTTCACAACGGGATTGTCGAAAACTACCGCGACCTGAGGGCGGAACTGGCCAAACACGGCGTGGCCTTCAAGACCGAAACCGACACGGAAACCGTCGCGCTGATGACGGAACATCACCTCAACACAGGCATGTCCCCGGTCGAGGCCGCTTTCAAGACCATCGACAAGTTGGAAGGTGCCTTCGCCCTTGCATTCCTGTTCGATGGTGAGGACGACCTGATTGTAGCCGCCCGCAAAGGATCACCTCTGGCCATCGGCCACGGGGATGGTGAGATGTATGTGGGTTCGGACGCCATTGCCCTTGCGCCGCTAACCAACCAGATCACTTATCTTGAGGAAGGCGACCGCGCGGTTCTGACCCGAACATCATTGGAAATCCGCAACGAGGCCGGTGAACTGGCCAACCGGGAAAAGCGCAAGATCAAGCTGGATCATGCGCGCGCCGACAAGGGCGAGCATAAGCATTTCATGGCCAAGGAAATCGCTGAACAGCCTATCGTTGTGGCTGAGGCCATCCGATCCTACCTGCCAACGGGCGGTGATCGCGTGGTGTTACCCGACGCCGAGCTGGATTTCAGCAAGTTGGACCGTCTGACCATGGTCGCCTGCGGCACCGCGTTTTACGCCTGCCTGACTGCGAAATACTGGTTCGAGCAACTGGCAAAGATGCCGGTGGAAGTCGATATCGCCAGCGAGTTCCGCTATCGCGAACCTCCGATCACGGGTCGCACACTGGCGCTGTTTGTCAGTCAGTCAGGCGAAACCGCCGACACCCTGGCCGCGCTGCGCTATTGCGAGGGCAAGGCGGACAAGATCGTTTCCGTCGTCAATGTCCCAGAAAGCTCGATTGCTCGGGAAAGCGATATCGCCCTGCCGATCCATGCTGGCGTTGAAATCGGTGTGGCTTCGACCAAAGCCTTCACCTGTCAACTAAGCGTTTTGCTGATGCTGGCGCTCAAGGCAGCGGCCGACCGCGGCACTCTGACCGATGAGGAAATCGCCGATCACACCGCTGCGCTGCGCGGATTGCCGACCGTGCTGAACACGGCATTGGATCAGAACCGGGCGATCCGCAAAGCAGCCCAACGCCTGTCCGAGGCGCGCGACGTTCTGTTCCTGGGCCGTGGCCTGATGTATCCTCTGGCAATGGAAGGGGCGCTGAAGCTCAAGGAAATCAGCTATATCCACGCCGAAGGGTATGCATCGGGCGAGTTGAAACACGGACCCATCGCCCTGATCGACAAGCATATGCCTGTTGTCGTCATGGCACCCCGCGACACCGTGTTCGACAAGACCGTGTCGAACATGCAGGAAGTGATGGCGCGCAAGGGCAAAGTGATCCTTGTGTCTGATGATGATGGAATTGACGAGGCCGGAGACGGCGTCTGGAGCACAATCCGGATGCCTCATATTCACACCAGTCTTGCGCCGATCCTTTATTCGGTTCCCGCACAGTTGCTGGCATACCACACGGCTGTAGCCAAAGGGACGGATGTAGACCAGCCGCGCAATCTGGCAAAATCAGTGACGGTAGAGTGACCCATGTCCAAACAGTTTTCCCGGCTTGATGACGCGCATCAAAAGTTCATCGAAGATCAGCATATGTTCTTCGTCGGCACTGCCGGGACCGAGGGAAAGGTCAATATCTCGCCCAAAGGTATGGACTCGCTGCGAGTGCTGGGACCAAACCGCATCGTCTGGATGAACTTGACTGGCAGCGGCAACGAGACGGCGGGGCATCTGATGCAGGTCAACAGGATGACACTGATGTGGTGCTCCTTCACCAAACGCCCGCTGATCCTGCGCACATATGGCACTGCCCGCACTCTGCACGTCGGAGATGAGGGCTGGGATGAACTGGCCAATCTTTTCCCCAACCACCGCAGCGCCCGGCAGATCTACGACCAGTCGATCGAAATGGTTCAGACCTCCTGCGGGTATGCAGTGCCGTTCATGGCATTCCAGTCCGACCGCGACACGATGCAGAAATGGGTCGATGGCAAAACGGACGGCGACATCCGGTTTTATTGGGCAGAAAAGAACAGCCAGACGATAGACGGCGAACCAACAGGCGTTCCGGTCTGACCCCGATGCTGACCACTTTTCTTGATCAGATCAAAGCCCATGCCGACCCCGAACGTGCGGGTCAGATGGCCAGTTATCACAAGGCGGATCGCGTCTATCTGGGCGTCGCCAACCCGGTTCTCAACGATCTGACCAAAGCATGGCGGCAAGAGCTGGATGTGAAAAAACGCGTCGCGCTGGCCAAGGCGCTGTGGCAAACCGATATCCACGAAGCGCGCCTTGCCGCGGCCAAGCTTCTGACCCAGGCCCGCATCCGGCCCGACGATCAGGTTTGGGACCTGCTTCAAAGCTGGCTACCGGATTTTGACGCCTGGGCCGTCGCCGATCATGCCTGCATGGCGATGCAAAAACGACTGATGGCCGACCCCGAGAGACTGATTGTCGTCGAACAGTGGACTCAGTCCGATCACATGTGGACCCGGCGCGCGGCCCTTGTCGCAACACTGCCCTGGACCAAACAGAACCACCCCAAGCCCGAAGACCTGCAACGTCGCGACTGTATCCTCGGCTGGGCCGCCGGATATGTCCCTGACCGCGACTGGTTTATTCAGAAATCAATCGCCTGGTGGCTCCGGGAACTGTCCAAACACGACCCCGAACGTGTGATCGCGTTTCTGGACAGACATGGTGATGCCATGAAACCGTTCGCCCGACGCGAAGCAGCCAAATACCTGAAAAGTCAGTCGGCATAGACCGCGACTTCGACCAGTTCGTCTAATGGCACCAGAAGGGCCCGCATGGCATCCAGCGACAAGCGGCTGCCGCTACTTTCCGGGCCTGCGGCAGGAACTAGGGTGATATAGGCCTGCGCGCCGGTTCTGGGCACAACAACTCGCGCCGTTACCTCGCTATCGACCAGCGGCGTCTGCATCCAGCGCCCTGGTGTGGTCGGATCACCAAGCCCGGCAATGGTTGTTTTGGCTCCGACCCAACTGGGGCGTGCCGCAACCGGCTCGGGCCGAAGAACCTCCTCAGCGACAACTGGCGCAGTTTCAACGTCCGATACGGCCGCAGCCGCCTCATCCCCCGACCCGAACACACGTTCCGTCGATGCCCGGACAGTATCGCACCCGGTCAAAACAACGCATAGAAAAACAAATGCCTTTTTCATTCCCGGAAACTACAACCCCATGCGGGTGTGATCCAGTGCAAAGCGCAGTTCGCACTTGTCGCAGGCTGGTTACAGCTTTACCTATGTCGCATGTCTGCTCCGCTCATCGACCCGTTTGCCCGCGCCATCACGTATCTCCGCGTCTCCGTCACGGACCGCTGTGATTTTCGCTGTGTCTACTGCATGTCCGAAAACATGACTTTTCTGCCCAAGAAAGACCTTCTTACGCTGGAAGAGCTGGATCGCATGTGCTCGACCTTTGTGAGAATGGGCGTCGAGAAACTGCGCATTACCGGCGGTGAGCCATTGGTTCGTCGCAATATCATGACCTTCTTCAACGCTATGACCCGCCACTTGGAAAGCGGTGCGTTGAAAGAACTGACGCTCACGACAAACGGTTCGCAGTTGCATCGCTTTGCCGAAGATCTTTATGCCGCCGGTGTGCGCCGTGTGAATGTTTCTCTGGATACGCTGGATGACGACAAATTTGCAAAAGTCACGCGCTGGGGCCGCCTCAAACAGGTACTGAATGGCATCGACGCGGCGCAAAAGGCCGGGCTGCGGATCAAGATCAACGCTGTTGCGCTCAAGGGATTCAACGAACCCGAACTGCCCAAGATCACTGAATGGTGCGCCGAGCGCGACATGGACCTGACCTGGATCGAGGTCATGCCGATGGGCGATATCGGTAACGAGGATCGACTGGATCAATACTGGTCTCTCAAGGATGTGCGCAAAGAGTACGAAAACCATTACACGATCACTGATCTGGCCGAACGCACAGGCGGACCGGCCCGCTATATCAGGCTGGAAGAAACAGGTCAGAAGATCGGCTTCATCACGCCCCTGTCCCACAATTTCTGCGAAAGCTGCAACCGCGTGCGCCTGACCTGCACCGGCGAGCTTTATATGTGTCTGGGGCAGGAGGACATGGCGGATCTGCGGGGCGCATTGCGGGATCACCCCGATACCGAACAGCCGCTTGAAGATGCCATCCGTGCGGCGATTAACCTGAAGCCAAAAGGTCATGACTTCGACTATTCCCGCCAGTCCGTTGATGGTCGGATGAGCCGCCATATGAGCCATACAGGCGGCTGATATATGCCGGATCACCAAGACCGCCCCACAGCACTGTACTCCCTGTACTGCGCCTTGATCTCTCTGGCCGCACCTCTGGTCTGGAGAACCGTCCGAAAGAAACTTGAGGCTGCCGGTGTACCAGCCAATCGCCAACAGGAGCGTCTTGGCCATGCCAGTATGCCCCGCCCCGCAGGGCAGTTGATCTGGTTCCACGCCGCCAGTGTCGGCGAAAGCCTGTCGGTCCTCACTCTGATCAATCGGCTGGCCGACCGCCTTCCCAAAACCGAGTTTCTGATCACCTCAGGAACGCCAACCTCAGCGGCCCTGATCGAAAAGCGACTGCCGTCCCGCACCCGACACCAGTACCCACCGCTTGACACAGCCGGCCCGGTTCAACGCTTTCTGGACCATTGGCAACCCGATGCCGGGATCTTCGTCGAAAGCGAGATCTGGCCGCGGCTGATTGTCGAAAGCGCGGGGCGCGACATTCCGCTGGCTCTGCTGAATGCTCGATTGTCGGACAAATCTGTCGCCGGATGGAAGAAGCGCCCTAAAACAGCAAGGTTTGTCCTGAATAAATTTCGCCTGCTCTTAACGCAAAACAACAAAACAGCAGCCAACCTGATTGCCATGGGCGCCCCAGCCCAACGGGTGCAGCCCGGCACCAACCTCAAGGCCATGTCCGATCCTCTGCCCGTGGACCAGAGCACGCTGGACGACATTCGTGCGCAAATAGCCGCCAGACCTGTCTGGATCGCCAGTTCCACCCACGCCGGAGAAGAGGACAGCGTTCTGACAGCCCACAAGGCGTTATTGCAACATTGGCCCGACCTTCTGCTGCTACTGATCCCACGCCACCCCGAACGACGCGACGAGGTTGCAGAACTTCTGAACAACGCCGGGCTCAAGGCATCCTTCCGGTCAAAAAATGCACCGATCACAGATACGACGCACGTGTATGTTGCCGACACACTGGGCGAAACCGGAACCTGGTACGCGCTTTGCCCGATCGTGTTCCTTGGGGGCTCACTGAAAGAGATTGGCGGACACAACCCGTTTGAACCGGCACAGGCTGGAGCCGCCGTGGTCACCGGCCCAGGGTATTTCAACTTTGCAGAAACGTTTGCCCCGCTGATCGACGCCAAGGGCGCTGTCGAGGTCCAGACATCCGCTGACCTCTCTGAGGCCGTTTCACATTGGCTGTCGGACCAGAATACCCTTCAAGCCGCCCGAAGGGCTGCACAATCCTGCGTCAATACGCAGTCGACCGCCTTGGATGCCGTCGTCGAAACCCTCTGCACGGTGCTTGATCTGCAAGCAAAGGATCCCGCTTCATCTGGCTAGAAATATCCCGGGGGTGTGGGGGCAGAGCCCCCACCCTCACCATCAGGCGGCTGGCATCCGCTGTTCAACAATCTCTGCCCACCAGCTGCATCCGGCCGGAATGGCTTCGTCGTTGAAATTGTATTCCGGGTGATGAACCATTGCGGTGTCACCGTTGCCCACAAGAATATAGGCGCCTGGGCGCTCTTCCAGCATGAAGGCAAAATCTTCGCCCCCCATGACCAACGGTGCCTCGTCGCAATCACCGGACACCGACCGGGCCACATCCGCCGCAAACTCTGTTTGCTCGTCGCTGTTCACCATTACCGGGTACCCGCGAATGTAAGTCACGTCAGCGGTGCCGCCAAACGTGGCCGCTACACCGTTGCAAATCTCGTTGATCCGCTTTTCAGCCAGATCCCGCATGCCCTTGCTCATGGTGCGCACGGTGCCTTTGATCTGCACGGTCTGAGGGATCACATTGAATGCCTTGGATGACGTCTCGAACGACGTCACAGACACCACGACCTGATCTATTGGGTCGGCATTGCGCGAAGAAATCGTTTGTAACGTAAGGACAGCCTGCGCAGCCAGAACTGTGGTATCCACAGTCTCATGCGGCTTGGCGGCATGTCCGCCGCGACCTTCAAAGGTGATGTCGAACTGATCGGTTGCCGCAAAGAACGACCCCGGCCGGATTGCGAACTTGCCGACAGGCTGTCCCGGCCAGTTATGCATGCCGTAGACTTCCTGAATGTTCCAGCGGTCCATCATTCCATCTTCGCACATTTCGCGCCCCCCGCCGCCACCTTCCTCAGCCGGTTGGAAGATCACGACAACGGTGCCGTCAAAGTTGCGGGTTTCCGACAGGTACTTTGCCGCCCCCAGCAGCATCGCGGTGTGCCCGTCATGCCCACAGGCATGCATCGCACCCGGCGTTTTCGAGGCATAGTCCAACCCCGTTGCCTCATGTATCGGCAAAGCATCCATATCTGCGCGCAGGCCGATCACCTTTCCTTTGCTGTCCGACTTGCCTTTGATCACCCCGACAACACCGGTACGTCCGATACCGGTCACAACCTCATCGCAGCCGAACTCCTTCAGCTTCTCGGCCACCTTCGCGCTGGTGCGGTGGGTTTCGAACAGGATCTCGGGATTTTCGTGCAGATCCCTTCGCCATTCCGTGATTTCATTCTGCAATTCGGCAAAGCGGTTCTTGACTGGCATGTCTTTTCTCTCTCCTGATTCAGGTCAAGCCGCTGGCATCCGGCGCTCGACCATTTCCGCAAACCACGAGCACCCAATGGGGATGATCTCGTCATTGAAATTGTATTCGGGGTGGTGCAGCCCGGCACTGTCACCGTTGCCCAAAACGATGAATGCCCCGGGCCTCTCTTCCAGCATGAACGAGAAATCCTCGCCCCCCATCACCATCGGCGCTTCAATGCAACTGCCCTCAACCGACACCGCGGCCTCTGCTGCATATCCCGTCTGAGCTTCGGCATTGATCGTCACCGGAACACCGCGTTTATAGGTGACGTTCACAGACCCGCCAAATGTTGCAGAGATCCCTTCCGAGACTTCCTTCAGCCGTTGTTCGATCAGGTCGCGCAACTCGTTGGAATGGGTCCGAACAGTGCCGCGGATCCGTGCTGATTGCGGGATCACGTTGAACGCTTTCGAGGACGTCTCGACCGAGGTCACAGACAGCACGGCCTGCAAAATCGGATTCGCATTGCGCGACACAATCGTCTGCAACGCCACGATCAGCTGCGACAGCATCACCGTTGTATCAATCGTCTGATGAGGTTTTGCCGCGTGGCCGCCGCGCCCTTCAAGATGGATGTCAAACTCATCCGCTGCCGCCAGCAACGGCCCCGAACGAATGGCAAACTGCCCGGCAGGAATACCCGGCACATTGTGCATCGCATAGACTTCCTGAATGCCGAACCGATCCATCAGACCGTCCTTGCACATGGCCTCGGCACCATTTCCACCCTCTTCGGCGGGCTGAAAGATCACGATTGCCGTGCCATCAAAATTGCGGGTTTCCGCCAGATACTTGGCGGCCCCCAAAACCATCGCCGTATGGCCGTCATGACCACAGGCATGCATCGCATTCGGTATTTCCGAGGCATAGTCCAACCCGGTCTGTTCCTGCATCGGCAGGGCGTCCATATCGGCGCGCAGGCCAATCACACGGCCCCGTGTGTCGCTTTTGCCGCGAATGACGCCAACGACTCCGGTACGACCGATGCCAGTCACGACCTCGTCGCAACCAAACTCGTTCAGCTTTTCCGCAACCAGCGCACTGGTGCGGTGAGTGTCGTACAGAATTTCCGGGTGTTGGTGAATGTCACGCCGCCAACCGGTGATCTCATTATGCATCTCTGCGAGACGGTTCTTGATCGGCATGTCATTCTCCCTGTTTCATACGACAGGCAATCGTCGTTCCACAAGCTCGGCAAACCAGCTGCAACCGGCGGGGATCGCGTCGTCGTCAAAGTTGTATTGCGGGTGGTGGCACATGGCCGTATCCCCGTTCCCGATAAAGATGTACGCGCCGGGGCGTTCTTCAAGCATATAGGCAAAATCTTCGGACGGCATGATAGGGTCCGTGCTGTCGTTGACCTTGCCCGCAACCGCAGCTGCCGCCTCGGCCGCATAGCCCGTTTCGGCCTCGGAATTCACTGTCACCGGATATCCGGGTGTCCAGATAACCTCCGCCTTCGCGCCAAAGGCCGAGGCTGTATCCTCGGCAATCCGGCGCACGCGTTCTTCGGTGATTGTACGATACTCGGGGTCAAGTGTCCGCACGGTTCCCTGCAAACGCACCGTATGAGCGATCACGTTCGACGCAACGCTATCCGTCACAAACGTCCCAACGGTAAGGACAACTCGCTTGATCGGGTCAACGGTCCGGGACACCACCGATTGCAAGGCAACAACGATATGCGAGGCTACCAGAGTTGTATCCACCGCCTCGTGCGGTGCAGCGGCGTGTCCGCCCTTGCCAGTGACCGTGATTTCAAACTCATCGGACGAGGCCAGCAACGCGCCGGGGCGAATTGCGAACTCGCCCACCGGAAGACCGGGCATATTGTGCATGCCATAGACCTCGTGAATGCCCCAGCGGTCCATCAGCCCGTCCTGACACATGGCCAGACCGCCGGCCCCGCCTTCTTCGGCGGGCTGGAAGATCAGAACCACAGTGCCATCGAAATTGCGCGTCTCGGAAAGGTACTGCGCGGCCCCAAGCAGCATCGAAGTGTGCCCGTCATGTCCGCAGGCGTGCATCTTGCCCGACACGGTCGAGGCATAGTCCAGCCCTGTCGCCTCTTCAATCGGAAGTGCATCCATGTCCGCCCTCAGGCCGATGACGCGCCCCTGCGTATCCGTGCGCCCTTTGATCACCCCGACAACACCTGTTTTGCCAATGCCCGGAGTGATCTCGTCCACTCCAAACTCTTTCAGACGTGCGGCAACAAATGCCGCAGTTTCATGGACGTCATACATCAGCTCCGGATGGGCGTGCAGGTGGCGGCGCCATTCGGTGATCTCGCCATGCATTTCCGCAAGTCTGTTTTTTACGGGCATCTCAAGACCTCCCTTTCAACCGCTGGCACCGTATTACACCGGGCTAGGCGCATAGTTTTTCAACCAATCGCTGCATGAATTTATGACCGGCTTCGAATTGTTCAATCGTAACGAACTCATTCGGCTGATGTGCCTGCGCTATGTCTCCGGGTCCACATATCACGGCAGAATACCCGGCCTCCTGAAACTGGCCTGCCTCGGTCCCGTAACTGACCACATGGCTTGCGTTGTCTCCGGTCAGGGCGCGTACCAGTGCTTCGGCTTCACCATCCTCTTCCGGGATCAACCCCGGAATCGCGAAGTTTTCAGTCAGTTCGATGCGGGTATCCGGGTGAACGGCCTGCATCTGAGCCTCAATGTGCCGAACCTGTTCGAAATAGGCATCTCGCCATTGGGCCTGCGTTTCGTCGGGCACGGTCCGAAAATCCATCATGAACCGGCAGTCTTTGGCAGTAATGTTGTGGGCCGTTCCGCCTTCAATCATACCGACATGGCAGGTTGTCCAGGGTGGATCGAATACGGCGGCAACGGCACTGGGTTGCGCCGCCAAGTTCCGCGCGTTCTGCTGGTTGGCCCAGTCGATCAATGGGGCCGCTGCCATGATGGCGTTGACGCCTGTGTGCATGATCGAGCTGTGAACTTCGAACCCGACGATATGGGTGTCAAAGCCGAAACCGCCCTTGTGACCCGTTACCGCCTGCATCATCGACGGCTCACCTACGATCACCGCCGAGCCTTTGGGCAAAATGCCCTGCATTGCCTCGATCATCGGCGGCGCTCCGGTACACCCGACTTCCTCATCAAAACTCAGCGCAAGTTGGAGCGGTCGCCTCACATTTGCGTAATGCGCCTCGACCAGCGTCCAGATGGCAAGCGCATCAAATCCCTTCATGTCGCAGGTGCCGCGCCCGAAATATTTGCCGTCCTTCTCGGTCACGGTGAAGGGGTCGGTGTCCCAGGGTTGCCCGTCAACCGGCACTACATCCGTGTGCCCGGACAGCACAACTGAGCCTTCTTCCAAAGGGCCGACATGCGCAAAGATTGCCGCCTTATGCGGCTGATTCGGATCAGCCCAGCGGTGCGACGTGATCCCATGGCTTTGCAGGTATTCGTCCACCCAGTCGACCAACGGCAGGTTGGTGTCACGACTCACGGTTGGAAATGAGATCAGCTTGGTCATGATCTCAAGCGGCGTCAGGCGCTTGCCCATCGGGTCAGTACCCACTGTCTGTGGTCAGGATAAAGTGACCCGGTTCAACCTCTTGATATTGAGAGGGTTCCGGCTTGAAATCGACAGGGTGGATTGGTGACGGGATCGGTTTGAAGTTCAGGTCTTTTTCAGTCTTTCGCTTGTTCGGGTCAGCAATTGGAACTGCCTTCATCAACGCCTGCGTATAGGGGTGTTGTGGGTTTTCAAAGACACGCGCACGCGGGCCCAGTTCCACGATGCGACCCAGATACATAACGCCGACATAGTGGCTGACACGTTCAACCACGGCCATGTCATGGCTGATGAACAGATAAGACAGTCCCAAATCGGATTGCAGTTCCATCATCAAGTTCAGAACCTGAGCCTGAACCGACACGTCGAGGGCCGAGACCGCCTCATCCGCGATGATCAGTTTGGGGTTCAGGGCCAGTGCGCGGGCAATCGCGATCCGCTGACGCTGCCCCCCGGACATTTCATGAGGGAAACGACGCATGAAGCTGCGCGGCAGCTGCACCTTGTCGAACAATTGTGCGACGCGGTCCTGCAACTCGGATCCCGACGCCACGCCATAGTTGCGCATCGGCTCGGCAACCTGATCGACCAATTGCATCTGTGGGTTCAGCGAGGCGAACGGGTCCTGAAAGATCATCTGCATGTCCAGCCGCGCCTTGCGCAGGCCGGACGGGTCCAGCTTCATGATATCGACACCGTCCAGATTGACCTCGCCCGCCATCGGCTCGACCAGCCGCAGGATCGAACGCCCGGCCGAGGACTTGCCGCACCCGGATTCGCCCACAAGGCTGAGCGTCTGACCTTTGTTCAGTGTGAATGACACATCCTCGACCGCATGAACGTTCGAGATCGTGCGCCGCAGAAGACCACCTTTGACCGGAAACCGCGTGGTCAGGTTCTTTACCGTCAACAAAACTTCTTCGGTTCCGGGGATTGGTGCAATTTTCTGCCCCTCGACACCCAGCAACTTCATCGGTTCGGGCGCCGACTTACCCTGCATTTCACCCAGCTTCGGCACTGCAGCCAAAAGCGCCTTGGTGTAATCATGCTGCGGGTTTTCAAAGATTTCCCTGACGGTCCCCTCTTCGACCTTGTTGCCGCGATACATGACGACAACACGGTCAGCCATCTGCGCCACAACCGCCATGTCATGGGTGATGAACATTACCGCCGTACCGGTTTCGCGCTTGAGGCGATCCATCAGGGCCAGGATCTCGGCCTGAATAGTCACGTCTAGCGCCGTGGTGGGTTCATCCGCGATCAGCAAGCGGGGTTCGCAGGCCATCGCCATTGCGATGACGACACGTTGGCGCATCCCGCCCGACAGCTCATGCGGGTACTGTTTCAAACGACGCTCAGGCTCGGGGATACGAACCTGGCGCAACAACTCAAGCGCACGGTCCTCGGCCTGTGACTTCGACATCTGCTTGTGGATGCGCAGACCTTCGGTCAACTGGCGACCAACGGTAAAAACTGGGTTCAGCGCCGTCATCGGCTCCTGAAAAATCATCCCGATCTCGTTGCCGCGAATCTGTTTCATCAGATCCGGATCGGCTTTGGACAGGTCCATTTCGCCCCCATCGCGGCGATCGAACAGAAGTTCACCACCCGCGATTTCGCCGCCTCCAAACTCGACCAGCCGCATCAGAGACAGCGACGACACCGATTTCCCCGAGCCCGATTCGCCAACGATACAAACGGTTTCACCCGGTTTGATCTCAAACGAGACATCCTCAACACCGACAACGGGGCCATCCTTCGTCTGAAACTCCACCCGCAGTTTTTTAATCTGTGCAATAGGCTGATCCAGCACGCGCGCGCTCCCTTGACGACGGTATTCTTTTCTGAATTCCGAACGCTAAGGCGGGCCGCCGGGAAAAGTCAAACCCATTACACATTTTCGCGACGGCACTACTTGCAATTTTCTCAGGTTCTGTTTCGATACGCCATGTAACCGACCTGGGGAGGCGGCGCAGACTGAAATCGTTAGCGCTATTATCTTTGTTGATCAAAACCTTACCTTGGGGCGGCAACGCCAAACCCGCAGGCCTTGCGGAGATAATCGAGACACGAACGTGTCCAACTTGGGAGTAACTTATGAAAATCAAAACCCTTTTGCTTGGTGCGATTGCAAGCACGGCGATGGCCCCTGCGGCCTTTGCTGAGCGTGGATCGGACGGCAATGTCAGCATCATTTACTGGCAGGCTCCGTCGATCCTGAACCCGTACCTGTCCTCGGGCACCAAAGACATCGAATCGGCTTCGTTGGTGATTGAACCGCTCGGTCGCTATGACCAAGACGGGAACCTTGTAGCCTATCTCGCCGAGGATATCCCGACCGTGGAAAACGGTGGTGTTTCGTCGGATCTGAAATCGATCACGTGGAAGCTGAAATCCGGTTTGGTCTGGTCCGATGGATCGCCCGTGACGTCGGCCGACGTAAAGTTCACCGCGGATTATTGCATGCATCCGGAAGGTGGTTGCGCCCAGCTTGCCAAGTTTGAAGGCGTCGAAAGCGTCGAGGCAATCGACGATCTGACCATCAAGGTCAACTTTGCCGAACCAAAGCCGAACCCCTATGGCCCGTTCATGGGTGGTCAGTCGCCAATTATCCAGATGGCCCAGTTTCAGAACTGCATGGGCTCCAAGGCGCCTGAATGTACAGACCAGAACTTTGGCCCGATCGGAACCGGCCCGTTTGTTGTGGACGAATTCAAGCCAAACGACGTGATCACCATGTCGGCCAACCCGAATTATCGTGACCCAAACAAGCCCGCTTTTGCCACGCTGACCTTCAAAGGTGGCGGCGACGCAACGGCGGCTGGCCGTGCTGTGATGGAAACCGGCGAATTCGACTATGCGTGGAACCTGCAGCTGGCGCCCGAAGTCATCGAGCAGATGAAGGAAGGCGGCAAGGGTACTCCCATCGCGGCATTCGGGACCTTGGTTGAACGGATCGAAATGAACATGACAGATCCGTCCCCCAGCCTGCCTGAAGGCGAACGTTCAACCGCCAAACATCCGCACCCAGCCTTGTCGGAACTGGCTGTTCGCAAGGCCCTGTCGATGGCAATCGACCGTGATCTTCTGGTTGAGATTGGCTACGGTCAAGCCGGTCGCCCGACCTGCAACCTGGTACCGGCCCCGGCATTGTACGCAAGCGACAACACCGAGTGTCTGACGCAGGACATTGACGGCGCGAACCAGATGCTGGATGAAGCCGGCTGGGTGAAAGGCGCTGACGGCGTCCGCGCCAAGGATGGTGTAAGACTGTCGCTGGTCTATCAAACCTCGACCAACGCTGTTCGTCAGGACTTCCAGGCGCTGATCAAGGAATGGTGGAGCCAAATCGGTGTTGAAACCGAGCTGCGCAACATCAACGCGTCGGTCTTTTTCGGCGGTGACCCGGGCAGCCCGGACACATTCCAGCGTTTCTATGCAGACGTTGAAATGTACGCCAACAACTTCGATGGCACCGATCCGGAAAGCTATCTTGCGCAGCACACCTGTGACAAGGCACCCAAGCCGGAAAGCCAGTGGCAGGGTGAGAACATCAACCGTTACTGTGACGCCGAGTATGACAAGCTGGTGGCCGAACTGGGCCGCACCGGTGAGCTTGAAAAGCGTGGCGAAATTGCACGTAAACTCAACGATATGCTGACCAAGGACAGCTATGTCGTGGTTCCGCTGGTTGATCGTGGACGGGTCTCTGCACATTCCAACACGTTGGGTGGCGTGATCCTGAACACTTGGGACAGCGAGCTTTGGAACGTTGCGGACTGGTACCGCAAAACCGGCTCCTAAGCGTTAAACCTGCCAAGCCGCGCCCCGATCTTCGGGGCGCGGTCATTTGCAGGCCGTTCCAACAAGAAGACGCATCAACAAAGGCGCCTTTGAATGCTCAACTTTACAATCAGACGACTGGTGTTGGCGGTGCCCACACTGCTGTTCATCAGCCTCGTCATCTTCCTGCTGCTCGAGCTTGCCCCTGGCGACCCGATGGCACAGGTTCCGCTCACCGTTCCCCCGGAAGTCAAAGAGAAGATGCGCGAGGCGCTTGGCCTCGGCCAGCCGATGCATATCCGGTTCTGGAAATGGATCGTGCAGTTCTTCTGGATAGAACCACAGGTATTGGTCGACTCTGTATTCGGTACAACCTTCTCCGAAGGCGACTTGCGCGTGATTTCATGGCAGACCCGCTCGCCGGTCATGGACATCGTCGTTCAGCGGATCCCGCAGACCCTGTGGGTTGTCGGCACCGCCTATGTGGTCGCCATCCTGATCGCGCTGCCCATCGGCATCTATTCGGCGTACCGCCAATATTCCTGGTTCGATCAGATGGGTACCTTCGTGTCGATGGTTGGCTTTTCCGTTCCACCCTTCTTCTCGGGTGTTCTGGTGATCGTCATATTCTCGGTCCAGCTGGGCTGGTTCCCGTCGATCTATGACACCACGCTGGTGGTCAACAGCTGGGACAGTTTCGTTGTGCAACTCAAACAGATGATCATGCCGGTCATGGTTCTGGCCTTGCAGATTACAGCGCAGCTCAGCCGGTTCATGCGCGCGTCCATGCTGGATAACCTCAATCAGGATTATGTTCGCACCGCCCGCGCCAAGGGTCTCAGCGAATACACCGTGGTCATGGTTCACGTTCTGCGAAACTCGATGATCCCGGTGGTCACCGTGATTGCGCTGGGTATTCCGTCCATCTTTGGTGGCGCCATCATCACCGAGCAGGTGTTCAAAGTGAATGGCATCGGTCAGCTGCTGATCGGAGCGATTCAGGCCAATGATCTGCCGATGGTGCAAACCCTGACCTTCATCTTTGCCGTACTGATCGTGCTGTTCAACCTGATCGCTGACGTACTTTACGGCATTCTGGACCCGAGGATTCGATATGACTGATCATGATCGTACCGATACACTGGTCCCGGACGAAGGATTTGCACCTGCCTCGACAGCCTTGCCAACGGCCGGCGTGATGGAAGAACTGGCCACCCCTCCCCGCAGCCAATGGCGCGATGTGTGGGATCAGTTCAAGACCCACAAAGGCGCAATGGTCGGTGCGATCCTGTTTATCATCATCGTCGCCGGTGTTTATTTGGGCCCGTATCTGTGGAGCATCGATCCAACCCAGATCGATATCCGGTCGCGCAATCAGGGCCCCAGTTGGGCGCATCCCTTTGGCACCGATCAATTGGGTCGCGACATTCTTGCGCGCATGATGTCGGGTGGTCAAACCTCAGTCTCGGTTGGCATAACCGCGATGTTGCTGGCGCTGTTCCTGGGTTCGTTCATCGGCGTTCTGGCAGGATTCTTCAGACGGCTCGATGGGCCGCTGATGCGCCTGACCGACCTGTTTCTGGCCCTGCCCCTGCTGCCTTTGCTGCTGGTCATGATGCTTCTGTTCCGCGAGCCCCTGTCAGCGGCTTTTGGGCTGGAGCGCGGGATATTCATCCTGATCGTCTGCGCCATCGGCATCACCTCATGGATGCCGACTGCGCGGATCGTGCGCGGTGATGTGCTGGCCATCAAGGAACGTGAATTCGTTCTCGCCGCGCGCTCCATCGGCACCAGTAACAGCCAGATCATCACGCGGCATATCCTGCCGAACGTTCTGTCGCCAATCATGGTGTCGGCAACGCTGGGGATTGCCACAGCGATCATCACCGAAAGCGCGCTGTCCTTCCTTGGGTTGGGATTCCCGCCCGACTTCCCGACATGGGGCCGCCTGTTGTTTGATGGTGTCGACTATCTTCAGCAATACCCCGAGCGTGTATTCTGGCCCGGTCTGGCAATCTCGCTGACGGTGCTGAGCGTCAACTATCTGGGTGACGGTCTGCGCGACGCGCTGGATCCCCGCATTCGCGGACGCTGAAACAAGTTTAGTCGGCGCGCCTCAGCGCGCCGGCCAACAGCACGATCAGAACGGCCAGTGGCAACAGCACGGCGAACGCCAGACGCAGGCCAAACAGTTCCGCCAAAAATCCGATCAGCGGCGGCCCTATCAATAACCCGCCATATCCCAGCGTAGCTACACTTGCGATGGCTTGCCCCGGCGGGACAAGCGGATCGCTGGCTGCACGGCTGAACGCCAGCGGCATGATCACCGCATACCCTATGCCCATCAGCGCAAACCCCGCCAATGCGGGCAAAGGCGCGACCGAAGAAACCACAGCGAAAACGCCCAACGCCGCGCAGATCCCGCCGAACCGGGCCGTCGCAGCGGGACCAAACCGCATAATGACAATCGCGCCTGCTAGGCGAAACGCCACCATCGTCACGGAAAACACGGCATAGCCCAATGCGGCAACACTTTCGGGCGCCCCGGAAACGTCTCGCAGGAAAATCGCGCTCCAGTCTGCGACGGCGCCTTCACCCAATGCACCGCACATGGCCGCGAATCCGACCAGTATCAGCGCGCCCGAGGGCAAAGCAAAACCCGAGCTTTGCGACCGCTCGGACCGTTTCGACGTCCAGCGCACCCACGACAAGGCCAGCGCGAAGGCAACAACCGCGCCACCCGCCAATAGGAAATGCACCAGAACCGTCAGCCCCATCTGAACAGCCACGTACCCGCTGAGCGCGCCAAGACCGGCCCCAAGGCTCCACATGGCGTGGAATGACGACATTACAGGTTTGTCATATGCCTGCTCGACCTCGGCGGCCCAGGCATTCATCGCCACATCCATCGATCCGTGAAAGGCGCCAAAAACAAACAAACATAACGCCAGCGCCCAAAACCCGCCAGCAACAGCAAGCAGGACCAGCGACATCGTGTACAGAACGGCCACAATCCGGGTTATCGCAACTGCGCCATACCGATCCGTCAACCGCCCTGTGACCGGAAACGAACAGACGGCCCCGGCCGCCATGAACAACAACCCGTACCCCAACGCGTCATGGGACAGCTCCAACCGGTCGCGCACGGCCGGTATGCGCGAGGCCCAGATGCCGAACAAAGCCCCGTTCAGGATGAACATGGTCGCAACTGCCCGCCATGCCGAGAAAACACCAATCAACAGAGAACCTCGTGCTGTCTGCCCGCCTCACCCGTTCTACAGGTTGGGCGCAAATTGGCAATTGCAGCTTAACCCAGGCGTTTGCGGATGCGCCGAACGGCGAACCATACGCCCGCTACAACCGGGATCGTCGCCGCCGCCGTCAGCATTCCCTTGCTTATGCCGGCGGCAGTCAACGGATACAGAAGGTAGCCGACAAGTGAGACCGCGTAATAACTGATGGCCACCACAGAAAGGCCCTCAACCGTGTGCTGCAAGCGCAAGGCAAGATCGGCCCGACGATCCATGCTTTCCAACAGGGCCTGATTTTGTGCACTCCGCTCGACGTCCACCCTTGTGCGCAACAACTCACCCGCACGTATGGCCCGGTCAGACAGCGCCTGCAGGCGGCGTTCTGTTGATTTCACGGTACGGATCGCAGGGTCATAACGGCGCATCATGAAATCGGCAAAGCTTTGGCCGCCTTCGAACCTTTCCTCGCGCAGGACATCGATCCGCTGATTGACCAGCGCCTCGTAAGCGCCGGTCGCACCGAATCGGAACGAACTGCGGGCCGATATGGTCTCGAGCTCGGTCGATATGGCCAGCAATTGAGGCAACAGCGCATCTGGTGGGGTGGTGTCATCCGTCATTTCAACCATCAGCTTCGCCAGCTGGGCATCCAGTTCCTCGATCCGGGGGGCCAATTGTTTGACGCGGGCAAAGCCAAGCATCGACATCGCCTTGTATGTCTCGATCTCGCACAGCCGCTGGATGATACGCCCTGTGCGGCGCGTGCCCGTGCCTTCGGTCACGAACAGGGCAAAACGCATGTGACCAGCCGGGTCGATACGGAAATCGCTGGCGCAAATTGCTGAAGCATCCAACACCCGCGACACCGCCAGACTTTCAGATTCGAACCAATCAGCCAGAGCGACCTTTACAGCCGCATCTTCCGGGCGCGGCACCACCCGCATCAGCAGCGAGGTGATCCTCTGGCCCGGACTGGCCATTAGCCAATCCGGGGGAAATACCTCGAAATCAGCCGGGTTGAAGGGGCGGCCGCTGACATTCGGCACAATCGCCGTATACGTGACAAACTCAGTGTGCTGCTCCCATTTCAGCCAATGGCGTCCTATCTGCCCGGCGTAATGCGTGGCCCCCGGCTGCGGATGTTGCGCCCCATGTCGGTCAAGCAGATCGATCAGATGGGCAATATCCTGACTGCGGTCCCGAGCGACGGCTGCTTCAGGCTTCTTGATCGCAAGAAAGGCGACCGTGCACGGCGTATCGGCGGCCGGAAACGGGCGGGCATGAAGTTCATTTGCCAGCGCATAGCGCAGCGGGTGATCATCGATTGGCGTCATTCCGAGGCTCCGATAGCGGTGTCCGCACTATACGTCACAACTCGGATACATCAATTCTTATTTTATTTCATATACTTACACGAATACAAAGGTATACAAACCGACTATCTCATTGATTTGGCTGCCACAGCTCGATCGGATTTCCCTCCGGATCGTGAAGCCGAGCGAACTTTCCGATCTCGCTGTCCCAGTCTGGGCGGGTCTCAACAGAGATTCCGGCAGCTTCGAGCTGCTGTATCATCGCGCCCAGATCATCGACCCGAAAATTGATCATCCATTGCTGATCCGGGTTTCCGAAATACTCAGTGTCTTTAGCGAACGGCGCAAACACCGTATACCCTTCGCGCTGCTTCCAGGGCACCGGATCATAGTGGTTTACGCCCAGATGTTCTTCGTACCAGCGGCTCAACGCCTCAGGATCACTGGCCCGAAAGAATACGCCCCCTATACCGTTCACTTTCTGCATGTTTCGCTCCAACCATACGCACATCTAATATACCACAACCCGCGCGCTTCATCTGGCCATAAATATCCTAGGGGTTTGGGGGCAAAGCCCCCAATAAAACCAAAAAAAAGAAAAGGGCGCCCAAAGGCGCCCTTTGCAAATGGATCAAACCGGTTAATCACTCGATCATCGGCAGCAGCTTGTCCAGCGACGCTTTGGCGTCGCCATAGAACATGCGGGTATTTTCCTTGAAGAACAGCGGGTTTTCGATACCCGAATACCCCGTACCCTGACCACGTTTGGACACGAAGACCTGCTTGGCCTTCCAGCATTCCAGAACTGGCATACCGGCAATGGGACTGTTGGGATCTTCCTGCGCCGCAGGGTTCACGATGTCGTTCGAGCCGATAACGATGGCCACATCCGTGTCCGGGAAGTCATCATTGATCTCGTCCATTTCCAGAACGATATCATAGGGCACCTTCGCCTCGGCCAGCAGCACGTTCATATGGCCCGGCAAACGACCCGCGACCGGGTGGATCGCGAAACGCACCTCTTTACCTTTGGCGCGCAGCTTACGGACCAGTTCACTGACCGATTGCTGTGCCTGCGCAACCGCCATCCCGTAGCCGGGAATGATGATTACACTGTCGGCATCGTTCAAGGCTGCAGCCACGCCATCAGCCTCAATAGCCACCTGCTCTCCCTCAACAGCCATCTGTTCACCCTGCGGGCCACCAAAGCCGCCCAGGATCACGCTGACAAAGTGACGGTTCATCGCCTTGCACATGATGTAGGACAGGATCGCACCGCTTGAGCCCACCAGCGCGCCGACCACGATCAGCAGGTCATTGCCCAGCGAGAAACCAATCGCCGCCGCGGCCCAGCCCGAATAGCTGTTCAGCATCGACACAACCACTGGCATGTCCGCGCCACCGATGCCCATGATCAGGTGATAACCGATGAACAGAGCGGCCAGGGTCATCAGGATCAGCGGCAACAGCCCGCCAGACGCGGTGTACCAGATCAGACAGATCAGCGAGAGGCCCGCTGCCGCCGCGTTCAGCGCATGACCACCGGGCAGCTTTGTCGCCGCCGAGGTCACTTTGCCCGCCAACTTGCCATAGGCCACGACCGAACCGGTAAAGGTGATCGCACCGATAAAGATACCAAGGAACAGTTCCACGTGCAGGATTGCCAGTTCGGCCGGTGTCTTCTTGGCGATCAGTTTGGCAAATGTGCCCAGATCATGCAGATCCGCCTCTTTCGCCGTATCCGCAATCGCCATGACCTGTGCCACGTTGCCGATTTCAAAATGTGCATTGAAACCCACAAACACAGCGGCCAGACCGACGAGTGAATGCATCGCGGCCACCAGCTGCGGCATCTCGGTCATCTGGACGCGCTGCGCCACGTATTGACCGATCAGACCGCCGCCAATGATCAGCAGGATCGACAGCAGCCACAGGCCAGAACCGGGGCCAACCAGTGTGGCAAAGACCGCCAGCGCCATGCCGACGATGCCGTACCAGACCGCGCGCTTGGCGCTTTCCTGGTTCGACAACCCGCCAAGGGAAAGGATGAACAGAACAGCCGCAACAACGTAGGCGGCAGTGGTGAAGCCAAATTCCATGTGCCCGGCCTCCTTAAGATTTCTGGAACATGGCGAGCATGCGCCGGGTTACGAGGAAGCCGCCGAAAATGTTGATCCCGGCCATGAAGACGGACAGCGCCGCCAGCAGAATGACCAGGAACGACCCCGATCCGATCTGCATCAACGCCCCAACGATAATGATCGACGAGATCGCGTTGGTGATCGCCATCAGCGGCGTGTGCAGGCTGTGCGAGACATTCCAGATCACCTGGAAGCCAACGAAAATGGCCAGCACGAAGACGATGAAATGCTGCATGAAGCTGGCCGGGGCAACCAGCCCCACCAGCAGCATCAGCGCGCCACCAACACCCAAAAGGGTGAACTGCTGCTTGGTCTGCGCCTTGAAGGCCGCAATCTCCTGCGCCTTTTTCTCTTCCGGGGTCAGTTCCTTGACCTCGGGCTTTTTCTGCGCCGCAATCGCCTGAATCTTGGGCGGTGGCGGCGGGAAGGTAATCTCACCCGCATGGGTCACGGTTGCGCCGCGGATCACGTCATCTTCCATGTTGTGATTGATCTGACCGTCCTTCTCGGGCGTCAGGTCAGTCATCATGTGACGGATGTTGGTTGCATAAAGCGACGAGGATTGTGCCGCCATCCGGCTGGGGAAGTCTGTATAACCGATTATGGTCACGCCATTATCGGTTACGACTTTCTCATCCGGCACAGTGCCTTCGACGTTACCGCCACGCTCGGCTGCAAGGTCGATGATGACCGAACCCGGCTTCATCGCCTTGACCATATCCTCCAGCCACAGCTTGGGCGCCGGACGGTTGGGGATAAGGGCGGTGGTGATCACGATGTCAATCTCGGGCGCAAGTTCGCGGAACTTGGCCAGCTGGGCGTTGCGGAATTCTTCCGACTGGACCGAGGCATAACCGCCTGTGGCCGCGCCATCCTGCTGCTCTTCTTCGAAGTCCAGATAGACGAACTCCGCCCCCATCGATTCGACCTGTTCGGCCACTTCAGGGCGCACGTCGAACGCGTAGGTGATCGCGCCCAGCGACGTGGACGTCCCGATTGCGGCCAGACCGGCCACACCGGCCCCAACGATCAGCACCTTGGCAGGAGGAACTTTACCGGCGGCGGTCACCTGACCGGTGAAGAAACGGCCAAAGTTGTTGCCTGCCTCGATCACGGCGCGATAGCCCGCGATATTTGCCATCGACGACAGCGCGTCCATCTTCTGCGCACGCGAGATGCGTGGCACCATCTCCATGGCGATCACGTTGGCGCCCTTGGATTTGGCCAGCTCCATTCCTTCTTCGTTTCCCGCAGGATTGAAGAACGAAATCAGGGTCTTGCCCTTGGTCAACCGTTTCAGTTCGGCCTCAGTCGGGATCCGAACCTTGGCAATGATATCCGCGGTCTTCCACAGCGACGCTGCGGTCTTGACCACCTCAACGCCTACGGCCTCGTATGCGGCATCCGAAAAACCGGCAGCCGCGCCCGCGCCTTTCTCGATCAGGCACTCATAGCCCAGTTTCTGCAATTGCACGGCCGAGTCGGGCGTCATTGCAACCCGGTTCTCACCGTCCAGTATTTCCTTTGGCGTGCCTATCTTCACTGGCAGTCCCCCTAATTTTTACTCTGTCCGAGCGGGTGGTCGGTATTCTTTGTTAAGCAAAGATGTATCCTGCGCAACATTATTTCGCAAGTGCAGCATTTTTTACGTGACATCACGAAATCAGCCACATTAGATCCAACGCCGCGTCTTGCGTTCGTAGCGTGCGAAATCCGTGCGGAACTGCCGGCGCAGGCGGTCTTCTTCCGGCAGGATAAACCGGCGCTCCAGCACCCAGACGAAGACTGGAACCAAAACCAGTGACAACACGGCGTCAAACCGCAGGATCAAACCCGCAAGAATCAGAACGTCACCGACGTAGATCGGGTTTCGACTGCGTTTGTAGATGCCCGTTTGCACCATCGCGGTCGGTGTCTCATGGGGAATGACGGTTGTTTTGTGGCGGCGAAACTCGACAATGGCTAGAACGGCCATCAGAAGGCCGCCGCCGATTAGAACTCCGCTGAGAAGGTCGGTCAGGCCACTCTCAAGAGACAGACCCAGCGCCATGTATCTGGCTTGCGCCCATGCCAGCGCCGCGAAAGCGATCAACCAAACCGGCGGTACATCTATCCAGCGCATTCCAAGCCCTCATGAGCGACGACAGTGTCGGGTATATGTCGCTTCTGACCGACGTCCTACCGTTTTTCGGCCAGATTGGCAAAAGACCAGTATGTCGCATCGATAGACAGACATGTCAGGATCGGCTACCCCAAATGCAACAAAAGACGACCACACAAGTGAGTGAGCCTTCATGACCGATTTTGCAGCAACCAAAGCCATGTTCGACCTGCCCGAGGGCGTGATTTACCTGGATGGCAACTCTTTGGGCCCGCTGCCTAAAACGGCTGCGTCTCGTGTGCAGAACATGCTGACCGAGGAATGGGGGCAAATGCTGATCACCGGCTGGAACAAGGCCGGTTGGATGGGCCTTCCCACTGGGCTTGGAGATCGAATTGGCCGCCTTATCGGTGCCGAGCCGGGCAGCGTCGTGACCGGCGACACCCTGTCGATCAAGGTTTATCAGGCCGTGTCCTCTGCCCTTGAACTGAACCCGACCCGCAAGGTTGTGCTTTCCGACAATGGGAACTTTCCGTCAGACCTGTACATGGTCGATGGCCTGCTGCGATCCCTTGCGGGCGCATACGAACTGCGCGTCGTCGACCCGCAGGGCGTCGCAGATGCAATCACAGAAGAGGTCGCGGTCCTGATGCTGACCGAAGTGGATTACCGCACGGGCCGGATGCACGACATGAAGGCGCTGACGGAACTGGCCCATGCCAACGGTGTCGTGACGGTTTGGGATCTGGCGCATTCCGCAGGTGCCATCCCCGTTGACCTTGCAGGGTGCAATGCCGATTTCGCAGTCGGGTGCACTTATAAATACCTCAATGGCGGCCCCGGTGCGCCCGCTTTCATTTATGTTGCGCCCCGACTGGCAGATAGTGTGCGCCCGGCCCTGTCCGGCTGGCTGGGGCACGAAGCGCCCTTTGCCTTTGACCTGGACTATCGGCCCGGAAGCGGGATTGAGCGTATGCGCGTTGGAACACCTCCGATCATCCAAATGACCGCACTTTCGGCGGCCATGGATATCTGGGATATGGCCGACATGGCGGATGTGCGCGCCAAATCCATTGAATTGACCGAGCTTTTCATCCGTCGGGTCGAGGCGACCTGCCCCGACTTGCAATTGGACAGTCCGCGTGTTCCCGAGCAGCGTGGCAGTCAGGTTTCATTCCGCTTCAGGGAAGGCTACGCCGCGATGCAAGCACTGATCGCGCGTGGTGTCGTCGGAGATTTCCGCGCACCTGACACAATGCGGTTTGGTTTCACGCCGCTGTATATCGATGAAAGCGATGTCGAGCGTGCAGTCGGGATTCTGGCGGATGTCATGCAGAACAAGCTTTGGGACACGCCAGAGTACAAAACCCGGCAGCGCGTTACCTGATTTCCAGCCCAGCTCCGATCAGGGCAGCCAGCTGTTTGGTGCGCCTTTCAAATTCCTCGGCGTCTGACGCGGTCAGCTTGATCCCCTTCAGCGTGACCGTAAGTGTTTTCGCCGTCTCTTCAGGCGTGTCAAACAGGCGAACGCGGCCAGCATCCTGCTCTCGCCTCAGCCATTCGGCATAAAGCGCGGCAAGTTCCCCTTCGCCCCGCTCGACAATATCGATGGCCATGGATTTGGTTGTGTCCAGCATCTCAATCCCATGCGGCGACGCCAAAATCGCAGCCATACCCTCGGTCTGGGCATGGATCGCCTTCCTGGCAATGTCCGAAACCGAGCCTTCGCCGTTGAACGCCTCGGCCACCGCTACGGTCTTTTCCTCGTAATGCCGTTCGGTCAGCTTGCGAACGATCGCTTCCTTGTTCCTGAAATACAGATAGACCGCTGGCCGCGACATCCCTGCACCGCGCGCAATGTCATCCATCGAGGTCTTGCGGAACCCGTATGCAGAAAAGGCCTGAAAAGCAGATGCTAGGATCGCTTTCTGCCGGGATTCGTCACTCGTATCTTTCATAAGAAAATCTCTGACATTCTTTGTTTAATTTGTCAATTGACAGACTGACACTTTACAACCATTATGTCAGAACCTTCCACAGATACAAAAAGGTGCGCCATGGCGACGGCCCTGAAGATTAACGGAACTCCCCATCAGATCGACCTGCCGGATGATGTCCCCCTGCTTTGGGTTCTGAGGGATGAGGTTGGCCTGACCGGCACCAAGTTCGGCTGTGGCGTCGCCGCTTGCGGGGCCTGTACGGTTCATATCGATGGCGAGGCCGTACGCTCATGCCAGGTGGCGCTGTCGGATGTCTGGGGCGAGGTGACCACAATCGAAGGCGTCGGCACGCCAGAAGCGCTGGCTACGATCCAGCAGTCCTGGGCTGATCATCAGGTGGCGCAATGTGGCTATTGCCAGTCGGGCCAGATCATGCAGGCCGCTGCCCTGCTTGCGGAAAACCCTGCGCCCACGGACGCAGAGATCGATGAGGCGATGCAGGGAAACCTGTGCCGCTGTGGCACCTACCCCCGCATCCGGGCCGCGATCCACGACGCAGCATCCAAGTTGATGGAGGCGTAAGAGATGGCTTCTGTTGGCAAAATTATCCGCCGTACGTTCCTGATCGGCTCAGCCGCAATTGTTGGCGGCGTCGCCTTTGGCGCGTATTATGTCACCCGCCCTGCCCCCAACCCGCTGAAACCGAAAGAAGGTGAAGCGACACTGAACCCCTTCGTGCTGATCGATCAGAATGGCGTCACCCTGTTCGCGCCCCGTGCCGAGATGGGACAGGGCGTGAAAACCACGTGGGCCGCGCTGATCGCCGAAGAACTGGATGTCGATCTGGATCAAATCACCGTCCTGCACGGTCCGGCAGCAACCGCCTATTACAACTCAGCCATGATGGGCGAGGGACTGCCAAACAAGGGCTACGACATCTCGGACTTCCAGCACAACTTAGGTGAAGCACTGGGTGTTCTTGGCAAGGCCCTAAGCCTGCAAGTCACAGGCGGCTCAACCTCGATGAAGGACGGGTTCGAGAGGATGCGGCAAGCCGGCGCTTCGGCCCGTGAAACGCTGAAACGCGCCGCCGCTGATCGGTTGGGGGTCGCGCCCTCGGACCTGAAAACAGCTTCAGGCCATGTCATCGCCCCGAACGGTGACAAGATCGCTTATACCGATCTTGCAGTGGAAGCGTCCGGACTGGAACCCGTCGAGGTACCTTTGCGAGACCCGTCCCAATGGCGTTATCTGGGCCGGACACAACCGCGACTGGACATGATGGGCAAAGTGACAGGCACTGCCGAGTTTGGCATCGATGTTCGCCTGCCCGGTATGAAATTTGCTGCCGTGCGCATGAACCCCAAACTGGGTGGCGCGATGATCAGCTTTGACGACAGTGCGGCAATCTCAATGCCCGGGGTCGAGAAGGTTGTTGATCTGGGCACTGGTGTTGCCGTGATCGCGAACAACACATGGCTGGCCAACCAGGCGGTTGAGGCTGTTGAGATCGACTGGGGCGATGCGCCATATCCACCTGATACGGACGGCATCTTCTCAAAGATTGCCGAGGCGTTTGACGACGCGCCGAACTCGACTATGCGCGACGATGGCGATGTCAGCATGACGCCGGATGGCGCGACCGAGATCACTGCCGAATACCAAGTGCCCTATCTGGCGCACGCCACGATGGAGCCGATGAATGCAACCGCGCTCTATACCGGAGATGCTCTGGAGCTGTGGTGCGGCAATCAGGCCCCGACGCTGATCCGGTTTCGCGCAGCAAACACTGCAAATCTAGACACTGAGGCTGTTCAGATTCACACCACCTATCTGGGGGGTGGGTTTGGCCGCCGGGGTGAGCTGGATTTTGGGGAAATCGCCACCAAGGTCGCGATGGCCGTGCCTGGCATACCGGTCCAGACAACCTGGAGCCGCGAAGAAGACATGCGTCACGACTACTTCCGCCCCGGCGCCATCGCCCGGATGCGCGGCGCTGTTCAGGACGGCAAAGCCGTTCTCATTGACGGCAAGGTTGCGGCACAGTCCTGCACGCAACAGGCGGTTGAGCGTTACACCGGCTTCCCCGGAGGCGGACCCGACAAAGTGCTGGTCGAAGGGTTCTTCAACCAGCCTTACGCCGTGCCAAACTACCGGATGAGCGGCCACGTCGCTGATCTGGCTGTCCCGGTAGGCTTCTGGCGTTCGGTCGGCAACAGCCACAACGGCTTTTTCCACGAGACCTTCATGGACGAATTGGCCCATGCCGCAGGGCGCGACCCGCTGGACTTCCGGCTAGAGCTGATGAGAACCGAACACGCCCCATCTGCCGGATGTCTGGAGGCGGTCAGGGAAATGTCCAACTGGACCGGGAAAACACCTGACGGCGTAGGCCGTGGCGTAGCCTTCACCTACAGCTTCGGCACGCCGGTGGCTCAGGTTATCGAAGTTGTCGACGAAGACGGTGCCATCCGCATTCACAAGGCCTGGATCGCCTGCGACATGGGGATGGCGCTGGACCCGGAAAACGTCAAGGCGCAGATGTTTGGCGGCATGATGTATGGCCTGTCGGCTGCATGTTTCGGCGCGATCACCTTTGCCGACGGGGAAGTCGAGCAGTTCAACTTCCCTGACTATGACGCCCTTCGTATGCATACTGCGCCACAAGTCGAGGTGCGCGTTCTGGAAACCAATCGCCATATGGGCGGCGCTGGTGAGCCCGGCACGCCCCCCTCAATGCCCGCGCTGGGCAACGCCCTGTTTGATCTGACCGGCAAACGTGCGCGCAGCCTGCCGCTGGTCAATCAGTTCAACCTGCTGGTCTGATTGCCATTTACCTTCCCCTTCACCGGTCCGTCGCGCACCCGCACGGTCCGGTGCCCAAGTCAGGCTGATTTCTGAACTGCCTGACAGGCAATCCCCGCCGCCCATCCCCGCACAGCCATGCCGAAGGCTTCGAACAAGGGGCGTGAAACCGGGTCGTTGATCGCATCCCATTCGGGATGCCATTGCACGGACAGCGTGAAACCGGGCGCATCCTTGACATAAATTGCCTCGGGCGTTCCGTCCGGCGCATGCCCATCGATCACCACACGCTGTCCGATGCACTTGATCCCCTGCCCGTGCAGCGTGTTGGTCATGACCTCCTGCGCACCAAACAAGTCGTGGAACACACCATTTTTGGTCAGTTTCACAACATGGCGCAGTGCAAATTTTTCCTCAAGTGTACCATCGGGCGGCATCCGGTGGTTCATCCGCCCCGGCAAATCGCGAATTTCCGGATAGAGCGTTCCGCCCATGGCCACGTTGACCTCTTGAAATCCGCGGCAAATACCCAGAAACGGCTGACCCCGGTCCACACAGGCCCGAACCAGCGGCAAGGTGATTGCGTCACGCGCGCGGTCAAACTCTCCATGCGCCTCGGTTGCGGGTTCACCATATTCTTCGGGATGCACATTGGGGCGGCCGCCGGTTAGAAGGAACCCGTCGCAAACCTCCAGCAACTCCTCAACCGATACATAACGGGGATCGGCGGGGATCAGCAGCGGCAAACATCCTGAAACGTTCGCCACAGCGTCAGAGTTCATCGTCCCCCCTGCATGGGTCGGGTATTGATCGTTCATGAGGTATGAGTTGCCGATAATACCAACAACGGGTCGAGACATTCCGCTTTCCTTGTTATTCATCCCCTTGGAAAGGAAGCTAACCGCAGCTTCACAGTCGTGCAAGAATACACCTCCTGCATGACAGCGCAGGGACGTGTTCAGGGGTGCACAAATTTTCTCCCGACATTTAGTCCAGTCTCGGCACGTTTTCCCAGCACCAAACTTCAAGTTGGGAACATGCGCCAAGTCATTACTTTGACGGAGCTGCTCTCTATGGTCGGATCTATATCTCTCCGTCCAACCCGGCGGCCTCAATTCCCGCCATCGCAACGGCAGCGTCGTTTTCAGACGTGTCGCCGGTAACCCCAACGGCACCAATTACGTCCCCCTTTCGCCCCCGCAGCAAGACCCCGCCCGGAACCGGCACGACCTGCCCGCCATACACACCGTTTACCGCCGCCATGAAGTAGGCTTGCGCCTCGGCCCGCTGCATCTGTGCCGTGCCCGCCATACCCAGCATGACAGAGCCATATGCCTTGCCATGCGCAATCGCAAAGCGGCCCGGTGCGGCATCATCCTCGCGCTCGAACGCGATGACGTGGCCGCCTGCGTCCAGAACAACCACTGAAAGTGGCTTCAGCTCCATCTCGCGGCCTTTCTCAAGTGCTTTGCGGATAATGGTACGGGCTTTGCGAAGGGAAACTTCCATGTGCATTCCTGTGTCTGCATGTCGAAAGAAGAAAAGGGGGGCGGATCGCCCCCTTCGTTTTACGCTGTGGCCGCCTTCAATTCCAGACGGCGCGCGTGCAGGACCGGCTCGGTGTAGCCCGAGGGCTGCAGACGACCTTTGAACACAAGGTCACAAGCCGCCTGAAAAGCGATTCCGTTAAAGCCCGGCGCCATCGGGACATAACCCGGATCACTTGCATTCTGGCGATCCACGACAGCCGCCATTTTCTGCATCGCAGCCATCACCTGTGCCTCGTCGACAATGCCATGATGCAACCAGTTGGCCAGTGCCTGAGACGAAATTCGGCAGGTCGCACGGTCTTCCATCAACCCGATGTCATTGATGTCGGGGACTTTGGAACATCCCACGCCCTGATCGACCCAACGCACGACATAGCCCAGAATGCCTTGTGCATTATTCTCGACCTCGCGCGAGATTTCTGCGTCACCAAGGTTGCGGCCCCCCAGCAAGGGAATGGTCAGCAAATCGTCAAGTGTTCCTCGGGCACCCGCCATTGCGATCTCGTCCTGACGGGCCAGTACGTTGACCTTATGGTAATGTGTGGCGTGCAGCGTCGCAGCTGTGGGCGACGGCACCCAGGCGCAGGTCGCACCAGCCAGCGGGTGACCGATCTTGGCCTCAAGCATGTCGCCCATCCGGTCCGGCATCGCCCACATGCCTTTGCCAATCTGCGCCTTGCCTTTCAGGCCACAGGCCAAACCGATATCGACATTGCGGTCTTCATAAGACGCAATCCAGGGCGTGTTCTTGATGTCGCCCTTGGGCAGCATCGGCCCGGCCTCCATCGAGGTATGAATCTCATCCCCCGTCCGGTCCAGGAAACCGGTGTTGATAAAGGCGACGCGCGATTTCGCGGCGCGAATGCACTCTTTCAGGTTTACCGACGTGCGGCGCTCCTCATCCATGATCCCCAGCTTTACGGTGTTGCGCGGCAGACCCAGAATGTCTTCGACCATGTCGAAAATCTCGACCGCAAAGGCAACCTCTTCCGGCCCGTGCATCTTGGGCTTCACAACATAAACCGACCCTTCGACCGAGTTCCCCCCATCCCGTTGCAGGTCATGCATTGCGATCAGAGTAGTGCAGAGTGCGTCCATCAACCCTTCGCCAATCTCGCGCCCTTCGGCGTCCAGAACGGCCGGGTTCGTCATCAGGTGGCCGACATTCCGCACCAGCATCAGCGACCGGCCTTTCAGGGTCGCCTGCTCACCTGTCGGTGTGGTGAAAGTCAGATCCTCTGCCAGCTTGCGGGTAAACGTGGTGTCGCCCTTGGTGACGTCTTCGGTCAGATCACCCTTCATCAGACCCAGCCAGTTGCCATAGGCAACGACCTTATCCGCCGCATCAACACAAGCGACCGAGTCTTCACAGTCCATAATCGTTGAAAGAGCGGATTCCAGCCGGACGTCTGCTATACCTGCGGGATCAGAGGCGCCGATGGCTCCAGTCGGATCGATCATGATCTGAATATGCAGGCCATTGTTTTTCAGAAGCACAAAAGCCGGCTTGTCTGCCGCGCCACCGAAACCAACAAATTGATCGGGGTTTGCCAGTGCCGGGGAAAGAGCACCTTCATCGACATGCAGTCCCGACACGTCGGCCCAAGACCCACCAGCCAGAGGTACAGCGTCATCCAGAAAGGCTTTCGCCCATGCAATCACCCGTGCACCGCGCGCCGCATCATACCCACCGCCTGTTGGCAGATCGCCTATCGCATCGGTGCCATAAAGCGCATCATACAAGCTGCCCCATCTCGCATTCGCCGCGTTCAGCGCAAAGCGTGCGTTGGTGATCGGCACAACAAGCTGCGGCCCCGGTGTCAGCGCGATCTCGGGGTCGACATGCGTCGTGTCGATTTGAAACCCGTCGCCTTCCTCGACCAGATAACCGATTTCCTTTAGAAAAGCCTGATAGTCAGTGGGATCAATGCTCTGACCCTTGCGCGCAATATGCCAGCCATCGAGGCGCCCTTGTATTTCGGCCCGCTTGGCCAGAAGCGCGCGGTTTTTCGGCCCCAGTTCAGAAACCAGTCGTGCCAGACCCGCCCAGAAATCCTGCGCCGACACACCCGTACCCGGCAATGCCCGCGTCTCGATAAACTCTGCCAGTATTGGATCGATCTGCAGCCCGCTCAGGGTTTGTCTGCCACTCATCTTCCTGCTCTCCTGCGATTGTGTGCCATTGTATGCGTAAGTGACTTAGGCCGAAAGTTTCCGATAGGCAACTTTCGACTTTGCGTTAGGGTTATTCGGATCGAACGGAAGCTGTTTCAAAAACAACAAGGGAATGGCGGGGGCCAGTTGCAGCTCTGGAACGATGCCCCTAACGTCGCGCCAGACACGAACCGATGCGAGGCCCCCATGCGCGACGCTGCCCCCACCACGATCTTCCTGAAAGACTACACTCCATTTGGTTATCTGCTGGACAGCGTGCACCTGACCTTCGATCTGTCGGCACATGCAACACGGGTCACGTCGCGTATCGCGTTTCGCCCAAACCCCGACGCCTCCGACCGCACCTTTTTCCTGCATGGCGAGGATCTGAACCTGATCCGCGCCTCCATTAACGGAACCGAAGTTTCGCCTGACGTCACGGACAAGGGCCTGACCGCCGATGTCCCCGACGCCCCGTTCATCTGGGAAGCCGAAGTTGAGATCGATCCGGGCAACAACACGGCGTTGGAGGGGCTTTATATGTCGAACGGCATGTATTGCACCCAGTGCGAGGCGGAAGGTTTCCGCAAGATCACGTATTACCCGGATCGCCCCGATGTCATGTCCACCTTTACCGTGCGCATCAATGGTGACCTGCCGGTTCTGCTGTCGAACGGCAACCCTTCGGGCAAAGGCGAAGGATGGGCCGAATGGACCGACCCGTGGCCCAAGCCTGCCTATCTGTTTGCGCTTGTCGCTGGGGATCTTGTGGCCCATCCCGACCGATTCACCACCAAATCAGGCCGGGATGTTGAGTTGAACCTGTGGATACGCCAGGGGGATGCGGGCAAATGCGCCTTCGGAATGGAGGCGCTGAAGAAATCCATGAAATGGGATGAAGACGTCTATGGCCGGGAATACGATCTGGACGTCTTCAACATCGTCGCCGTCGATGACTTCAACATGGGCGCGATGGAAAACAAGGGGCTGAACATCTTCAACTCTTCGGCTGTTCTGGCCAGTCCCGAAACCTCGACCGATGCCAATTTCGAACGAATCGAGGCGATCATCGCGCATGAGTATTTCCACAACTGGACGGGCAACCGCATCACCTGCCGCGACTGGTTCCAGCTGTGTCTGAAAGAAGGCCTGACCGTCTTCCGCGATGCACAGTTCACATCCGACATGCGCTCGGCCCCTGTGAAACGCATCCACGACGCCATCGACCTGCGGGCGCGGCAATTCCCCGAGGATAACGGCCCGCTCTCGCACCCGGTCCGGCCCGACAGCTTTCAGGAGATCAACAATTTCTACACGGCCACCGTTTACGAAAAAGGTGCCGAAGTGATCGGCATGTTGAAACGGCTGGTCGGGGATGAGGCCTATGCAAAGGCGCTGGACCTCTATTTTGACCGTCATGACGGGCAGGCCTGCACGATCGAGGATTGGCTGAAGGTGTTCGAGGACACCACAGGCCGCGACCTGACCCAGTTCAAACGCTGGTACAGCCAGTCGGGCACGCCGCGTTTGACCGTATCTGAAGATTGGGCCGACGGGACCTATACCCTGACGCTGAAACAGCGAACCGATCCCACACCGGGTCAGGCAAAGAAACTGCCCCAGGTGATCCCGGTCGCTGTTGGCCTGCTGGGGCCAAACGGGGATGAGGTCCGCACGACTGAAGTGCTGGAACTGACAGAGGCCGAGCAGAGTTTTCAGTTCACCGGGCTTGCGACAAAACCCACAGCCTCGATCCTGCGCGATTTCTCGGCACCGGTCGTTCTGGAACACGATCATTCAAACGCCGAACGCGCGTTTCTGCTGGCGCATGACACAGATCCGTTCAACCGCTGGCAGGCTGGTAGATCGCTGGCGCAAGACACCTTGCTGCGGATGATCTTGGACGAGGCAACCCCGGACGCCGATTACCTTGACGGGCTATTGGCTGTGCTGCGTGACGACACGCTGGACCCGGCCTATCGCGCCTTGATGCTTGGGCTGCCGACGCAATCCGAACTGGCTGCGGCCTTGCATGAACGCGGCCAGACGCCCGATCCGATGGCAATCTGGTCGGCGGTCGAAACGCTGCGGCAGGCCACGGCACAGCACGTGCAGGATCTGCTGCCCCGCCTGCACAGCGAGGCGTTGGTTGATGGCCCCTACAGCCCGGATGCCGAGCAATCAGGAAAACGCGCCCTTGGCAGCGCGGCACTGGCGCTGACTTCTCGTCTGGACGGAGGGGCAATGGCGGCCACTGTGTATGCCAAAGCGGATAACATGACCCTGCAACTGACCGCCCTGTCCTGCCTGCTGCGCGCCCGCAAGGGCGAGGCGCAGCTGGCCGCCTTCTATGACCAATGGCAGCATGACCGGCTGGTCATGGACAAATGGTTTGGCTTGCAGGTGACCATGGCCGCACCAGAGGCGACACCGGAAACGGCGAAGGCATTGACCGGGCATCCCGACTTCAACTGGAAGAACCCGAACCGGTTCCGCGCTGTTATGGGCGCGCTGGCGATGAACCACGCAGGGTTCCACCAACCGGATGGTGCCGGGTACAGCCTGCTGGCCGATTGGCTGATCCGCCTTGATCCTGTGAACCCGCAAACCACGGCACGGATGTGTTCTGCCTTCCAGACCTGGAAACGGTACGACGCCGGGCGTCAGGACCTGATGCGCGCACAATTGTCCCGCATTGCGGAAACTCCGAACCTGTCGCGCGACACGACGGAAATGGTATCCCGCATTCTTGGCGCATGACACCTTACAGCTTTACCCGTCGCAACAGGAACACGCGAGCAGTGGTCATTCTGGCCAGTGTCTACGCGGCCCTACTGGCGCTGGTCATCCTGTTCGACGCGGCTTGGTGGGTTGTTGGCCTGCTGTCTCTGGCCACCCTCCCAGCGCTATGGGACGTGATCCAGAATACCAGCGCGGGCGTGCAGCTGGACCGGGATGCCGTACGCTGGTTCACGGGCAATCGGCAGGGCGATATCCCAATGCGGGATATCGACCATTTCCGATTTGACACCCGGTGGGACACTTCCGTTCGCGTATCCATCGCCCTGAAATCCGGGAAACGAATCCGGCTGCCAGATGAGTCTCTGCCACCGCATCGGGAGCTGGAAGCCATTCTGAAACAGGCAGGTTTTCGCGTAGACCGTCATCATTTCACTGTTTTCTGAAACACTGCGTGATCTACGGCCGCATTGGACACAAAAAACAAAGTTTATTAAGCAAATCACTTGAATTGAGCCTGATACCTCGCCAGACTTCAGACTCAGTTAAGTGTTTTTACAGTTTTGAGTTTTACCATGTTTCGGTCGTTAAGGGCGTTGTTTGCCCAGCCCATATCCAATCCCACGGACGCCTCAGAAGATCTGTGCGCAACGAAATCTGCGCTGGCCGCTGCCCTGCCTGAACATGGGCAGCTCAACATTCCTGTGGCGACATCGAATTGCGACAATCTGATTGGACATTCTACAATCGAACATGGGCGCTATCTGGCCAGACAGGACCGCTGGACCGAGTTGTCCCAAGAAATGCGTGCAGCGGATCAGGATCGTGCCGCCGTATCGGATGGTATGCCGATTGCCGATCTTTTGGCGTTCGGGGCCAGATCTGACGTGGTTCTGGCTGCGGAACATGCGCTGTCGGACGGCAAGGCCATATCCGATTACGATTTGCTGGGTGGTATTTCGGAACTGGAAGGCGAGTTGTCTGACAATCCTGGTGATCCGATGATCGCTGCCGTTGTGGCGCTGGCCCATATCGATCTGGCCTGGGCCTGGCGCGGGAACGCCACGGACACGGCCTTGCCGCCCTTGCACCGCTCGCGCTGTGCCGCTCATTTCGACCGGGCCGCTGCGATCCTGCCCAAGTGCAAGGCGGATGCGCCGGACAGCCCTCTGATTGCGGCCGCCGGTTGTGCCCTGTTGGCCGGGCAGCGCAAGTCAAACGCCCGCGTTACCGATGAGTACGAGCACCTGATCACACTGGACCCGCACAATCAGCGTCACATGCGCGCGATGGGCAGCCATCTTTTGCCCCGGTGGTTCGGCAGCTACGCAGAACTGGAATTACAGGCGCTGCGCAATGCCGTCCGGACACAGGATATCTGGGGCGCAGGTGGATATACGTGGGTGCAATTCGATGCCATCGCTTTGGACGAAGAGGCCTGCGCACAGGTCGATGTCGAATATTTCCTTGAAGGATTGCGCGATATCGTCGGTCTGCGCCCTGATCAGCAGATGATCAATATGTTGTCGGCCTATTGTGCAATCACCATTCAGAATGGTCACGGGCTGAACGAAAAAGCAGACAATGTCCGCGCCCAGATGCGCGACACCGCAAACTGGCTGATCCGCGATCACCTGACCGAGCTTCACCCCCTGATCTGGGCCCATGCCGCCAACGGGTTCAACAACTCGGTCCGCATCAACTCGCCCGAGCGGTTTGCTGCGCGCGGTCAGCGCGACGCGCTGCGCGCTATCTCGGATCTGTTCCGGGATGAACTGCGCAGCGGCAAGGATGTAACCTTCACACCGTCTGGTCTGCAGTTTTCCAAGAACTGAACGCGTCAGGATTCCCCCTTGCCCCTAGGCCCTGCCGGGCCTAATACGCAGGCTTAGACTTCTGCGGAAATGAGGCGCGCCATGCTCGACCTGACACACGAAATGCCCAAACCCAAAACCATTGCCGGGGCCAAGCACGATTGGGAACTGGTGATCGGAATGGAGGTGCATGCGCAGGTCTCATCCAATGCCAAGCTGTTCTCGGGCGCGTCCACCAAATTCGGGGCCGAGCCGAACTCGAACGTGGCCTTCGTGGATGCGGCAATGCCGGGGATGCTGCCGGTGATCAACGAGTTCTGCGTGGAACAGGCGGTGCGCACCGGGCTGGGCCTGAAAGCGGATATCAACCTGAAATCGGCCTTTGACCGCAAGAACTATTTCTATCCTGACCTGCCGCAAGGTTACCAGATTTCCCAGCTTTATCATCCTATTGTGGGCGAAGGCGAAGTGCTGGTCGAGATGGGTGACGGCACTGCGCGCATGGTGCGGATTGAACGTATCCACATGGAGCAGGACGCAGGCAAATCGATCCACGACATGGACCCGCACATGTCCTTTGTCGACCTGAACCGGACCGGTGTCTGCCTAATGGAGATCGTCAGCCGCCCTGATATTCGCGGGCCGGAAGAGGCCGCCGCCTATATCGCCAAACTGCGCCAGATCATGCGCTATCTGGGCACCTGCGATGGCAACATGCAGAACGGCAACCTGCGGGCGGATGTGAATGTCTCGATCTGTTTGCCAGGTGCTTATGAGAAGTATCAGGAAACACAGGACTTTTCGCATCTGGGCACCCGTTGCGAGATCAAGAACATGAACTCGATGCGGTTCATCCAGCAGGCCATTGAGGTCGAAGCCCGCCGCCAGATCGCCATCGTCGAAGCCGGTGGCAAGGTCGAGCAGGAAACCCGCCTGTATGATCCGGACAAGGGCGAAACCCGGTCGATGCGGTCCAAGGAAGAAGCGCATGATTACCGCTATTTCCCCGATCCCGACCTGCTGCCGCTGGAGATCGAACAGGCATGGGTGGACGATATCGCCGCCCATCTGCCAGAGCTGCCTGACGACAAAAAAGCGCGCTTTATCAGTGAGTTCGGTCTGACCGACTATGATGCTTCGGTGCTGACTGCCGAAGTGGAATCGGCGGCCTATTTCGAAGAGGTCGCGCAGGGCCGCAATGGCAAACTGGCCGCAAACTGGGTGATCAACGAGCTGTTCGGACGTCTGAAAAAAGAAGACCACGACATCACGGAGTCGCCGGTTTCTCCGGCGCAGCTGGGTGGGATCATTGACCTGATTTCCTCTGATGCTATCTCGGGCAAGATCGCCAAGGACCTGTTTGAAATCGTCTATACCGAAGGCGGTGATCCGGCGCAGATCGTCGAAGATCGCGGAATGAAACAGGTCACCGACACCGGCGCGATCGAGGCCGCTTTGGACGAGATCATCGCGGCCAATCCGGCGCAGGTCGAGAAGGCCAAGGTGAACCCGAAACTGGCGGGATGGTTCGTGGGTCAGGTGATGAAAGCGACCGGCGGCAAGGCCAACCCGAAGGCCGTTAACGATTTGGTCAGCAAGAAGCTGAGTTCCTGAACCTTACATTTTGTACAAGCCTGCCAGTGGCAATTGTCAGGTTTGTACAATCAGATTTCCACGATTTCTTAAGAAATGGGGTCAGCTCATCGGCTTGACTTCGCCTGTGATTGCACCCTTTCTTCCGACCCAGAGAGGTGAGGTATCATGCAGAACAGATTTGATCAGGAACTCGAAGATCGGCTGGTGCGTTACGCGGCGATCGACAGTCAGAGCGACGAGACCTCGGCGATTACGCCGAGCACACAGATACAGTTCGACATGCTGAACCTGCTGAAGCAGGAACTGACCGAGATCGGCGCCAGCGATGTGACGCTGACAGGTGACAGCGTGGTCGTCGCGACCATCCCCGGCACCGCACCCGGCCCGACGGTAGGCTTTCTGGCGCATGTGGATACGGCCCCCCAGTTCAATGCAACGGGCGTCAAGCCGCGGGTGATCAAGGGGTACAACGGTGGCGACATTTCCTTTCCGGACGATCCGGATCTGGTGCTGTCTCCGGACGAGAACCCCTATCTGGCCGAGAAGATCGGACATGATCTGATCACGGCGTCGGGTACCACCCTGCTGGGCGCGGATGACAAGGCCGGGGTGTCGATCCTGATGACCATGGCGCGGCATCTGATCGAAAACCCGGATATACCGCACGGCCCTATCCGCATTGCCTTTACCCCAGATGAAGAGATCGGGCGCGGCGTTACCGAACAGCTGCCCAAGGATCTGGGGGCGGATTTCGCCTATACTCTGGACGGTGCCGAAGTGGGCGAGATCGAATATGAGAGCTTCTCGGCCGACCGCGCCGTGATCCGGATCGAAGGGGTATCAATCCACCCCGGACTGGCCAAGGACAAGATGGTGAACGCGACCCATCTGGCGGCGAAGATCGTGCAGACCTTGCCGCAGGCCACCATGACGCCCGAAACAACCGATGGCCGCGACGGGTTCATCCATGTCACCGACATGAGCGGTGGATCGTCCGAGATGGAAATCAAGCTGATCCTGCGCGATTTCGAGATGGAGGGCCTTGAGGCGCAACGTGACATCGTGCGGCAGGTCTGTGCGGCCGTGCAGGCCACGGAACCGCGCGCGACCATCACCTGCGATATCAGCCACCAATACCGGAACATGCGCTATTGGCTGGAAAACGACATGACACCGGTTGATCTGGCGCGCGACGCCTGCCGCGAGCTGGGGATCGAGCCGCTGTCGGTGCCGATCCGCGGCGGCACCGACGGGTCGCGCCTGACCGAGTTCGGCACCCCCTGCCCTAACCTGTTCACCGGAATGCAGTGCATTCACGGGCCACTGGAGTGGATTTCGGTGCAGGACATGGCAGTGGCGACCGAGCTGTGCCTGTCGGTTGTGACCAAGGCGGCACAGGCTGGCGGCAATAATCAGGGCTGAAAACCGCCGGTCGGGCGACGGCCCTTTCACCCCGGGGTCAGCGTGGTAAGTTGGCGCGAACAGGTATTTAGGAACACTTGATGCAGCTTTTTGAATACAAGGTCGTCCCCGCGCCGCAAAAGGGCGTGAAAGCCAAGGGCGTGAAAACGGCCGAGGGCCGCTTTGCGGTCTCGGTCGAACAGGTTCTGAACCAGATGGCGCAGGACGGCTGGGAATACCAGCGCGCCGAGCTGCTGCCCAGCGAGGAACGCTCGGGCCTGACCGGATCGACCACAAACTGGCGCAATGTGCTGGTGTTCCGGCGGGTCGTGGCCGAGGAAGTCGATGCGTCGGTGATCGGAGAAGTGCCCGAGTTTGACGATACCCCATTGGCCCAACCGATCCCCGGCCCCGGTGTGGTGGCCGCGCCGAAACCAATTTCAGAAGAAGCGAATGAACCGCCTTTGTCGTTGAAAAGCCGGGACCAGGTTGACCAGGACACTGACACCGCCAATGACAAGAAAGACGCCTGAGACGGATCAGGGTTTGACGTGCGGTTACACCTGCAACACGGTGTGCACCGCAGTTTGAGCAGCCCGCCCGCGGGCAGGTTTGGCGCTGCGGGCGCGATATGTGCTTATCAACCCAGCGAAATCTGTGGCATGTTAACCGAAAAACCGGGAGGGACTTTGAAATGGGTATTCGGCAGACACAGGGGCGGGCACGCCTGTATGACAGCATCCTTGATACAGTCGGCGACACGCCCTGTATCCGGATCAACCGGATCGCGCCGGAGCATGTGACCGTTTATGTGAAGTTCGAAGCGTTCAATCCGGCGGGGTCGGTCAAGGACAGGCTGGCGCTGAATATCATCGAGGCGGCAGAACGGGACGGGCGGCTGAAACCCGGTCAGACGGTTGTCGAGGCGACATCGGGCAATACCGGGATCGGGCTTGCTATGGTCTGTGCGGCCAAGGGATATCCGCTGGTCGTGACGATGGCCGAGAGCTTTTCGGTCGAGCGGCGCAAGCTGATGCGCTTTCTGGGCGCGAAGGTTGTTCTGACCCCCAAGGCACAAAAGGGGTTCGGCATGTATACCAAGGCCAAGGAACTGGCCGAGGAAAACGGGTGGTTTCTGGCCAGCCAGTTCGAGACCGCAGCCAATGCCGATATTCACGAGAATACGACCGCACGGGAAATCCTTGCGGATTTCGAAGGCACGCAGTTGGATTACTGGGTCACGGGATATGGCACCGGCGGCACGGTCGCCGGGGTGTCACGAGTGTTGCGCAAGGAGCGGCCCGATACGAAAATCATCCTGACCGAACCGGCAAATGCCGCCATCGTGTCGTCAGGCTATGTGAATACGCGCAACGACGATCACCAGCCCACCGAAAGCCACCCCAATTTCGAGCCGCACCCGATTCAGGGCTGGACGCCGGATTTCATTCCATGGGTCCTTCAGGAAGCCATCGACAACGCCTATTACGACCAACTGATCCCTGTTCCGGGGCCGCAAGGGATTGAATGGGCGCGCCGCCTTGCCTCGGAAGAGGGGATATTGACCGGGATCTCGGGCGGGTCGACCTTTGCGGTGGCCATGAATCTGGCGGAAACCGCGGCGCCGGGATCCGTCATGCTGGTGATGCTGCCGGATACGGGCGAGCGTTACCTGTCGACGCCTCTGTTCGAGGGGATCGAAGACGTCATGACGGATGAGGAATATGCGATCTCGGCCTCGACCCCGTCGGCGCAGATGAGCGCGGAATAGGGCGCAGCGTCAGGTTCCGATATCCAGCGCCAGCGCGTGGATGCGGGGCACGATATCGCCCAGCGCCTTGTGCACGGCCCGGTGGCGGGCGACGCGGGATTGACCGGCGAATGCGGCGGCGCGGATGCGGACGTTGAAATGGCTTTCGCCGCCTTCCCTGTGACCTGCATGGCCGCGATGGCTTTCGCTGTCGTCGATCACGTCAAGTTCATGCGGGTCAAAGGCGGCTTGCAGGCGGGTTCGGATTTCGTCGGTCACACTCATTTTTTTGCTCAGCGGCAAAATTTTTGCCGCCCCCCTCTTCTACTTTCGGCTGCTTAGACTAAACTGCTGCCTCCGAGTCGAAAAGATGCGTTCGTGAGGATAGAGCATGGCGAAATCAGACCCCTTCGGATTCGATATGTCCGTTTCCAGCGCCAAGAAAAAGAACCCGCGTGGGCGCCGGGGCATGTCAGGCGCGTCCGAGACCTCGGTCCGGATCTGCGATCACGACGGGTGTGACGAGCCGGGCAAGTTCCGCGCGCCAAAGGCACCGGATGTTCTGGATGACTATTTCTGGTTCTGCCAGCAGCACGTGCGCGAGTATAACCAGAAGTGGAACTTCTTCGATGGCACCACTGAGGCCGAGCTGAACGCGCAACGCTCGAAGGACAAGGTTTGGGAACGTGAGACCAAGCCGATGGGAGACCCGGAGGCGCGCGCCTGGGCCCGTCTGGGCATTGAGGACCCGCATCAGGTTCTGGGCGCCAACAGCACGCAGAACAAGGGGCGCACCTCGGGTGGTGGCGGACGTCGCCTGCCCCCCACTGAACGCCGTGCAATCGAGATTCTGGAAGCCCATGACAGCTGGTCCAAAACCGAAGTGCGCAAGGCGTACAAGAAGCTGATCAAGGTGCTGCATCCGGACATGAACGGCGGCGACCGGTCGCAGGAAGAGCAGTTGCAAGAGGTCGTCTGGGCCTGGGACCAGATCAAGGACAGCCGGAATTTCAAGTAGGGCCGCCGTCAGTCGCCAGCTGTTTACACAGTTTGAAAGGATTGTGAGGATGCTGTCTGGAAACCTGTTTCAATTCCCGCAATAGTAGTGGGAATTGAAACAGTGCTTTTCCCGGAGCAACCGCTGTGCGTATGCCTTTCTTTTTGTTGCTTGCCTCACTTTGTGGGCTGGTCGTGGCGCAGTTCTATCCAACCGAGATGGACTGGCTGTTCCTTTTGGCCCTGCTTTGTGTGTTCGCCAGTACGATCCTTCTGATCCGGGCCTGGTTCGGCTGGCGCAGGGCCAACACATGGATCATCGTGGACGGGTCGAACGTGATGCACTGGAAAGACGGCGCACCAGATCTGGCAACGTTGCGGCAGGTTCTGGCCAGCCTGAAGCAAGCCGGGTTCAAACCGGGCGTCGTGTTCGATGCGAACGTCGGGTACAAGGTCGAAGGGGAATACATGAACGACCGGGCGCTGAGCCGCGCCCTGGGCTTGCGGGCCAAGCGGGTCATGGTCGCGCCCAAAGGCACGCCGGCAGATCCGTTGATCTTGCAGGCGGCGCGGGACAGCAAGGCACGTATCGTTACAAATGACATGTTCCGGGACTGGGAGGACGAGTTTCCGGATGTGTTGAAAGCGGATCGTCTTGTGAAAGGCGGTTTTCGCAAGGATGAGCTTTGGTTTTCGCTTTGACCACGCGACCATAGCTTTACGCATCGATCCGGGTTTCGTAGCGTTCAGGGATGACACTGACGTGGCCTTGCCCAGACAGAACAGTTTTGGATGCAAGGACCGTGGCACGCAAAGAGCAGAAACCGCCAAACGCGAAGATCCCGCCGGATCATCCGTTTTCTGACATCGTCAGCGATGCGTACAGGGTTTTCGCCTATCCAAAGCCGAGCAGTATCGAGGTTTGCGAAGGCTGCTGCATGGACGCCGATATTGAGGCGGACTTCTTCACGCCGTCCATTGCCGAGCTGCCCCTGCATTACGTTCAGGATTGGTTCTTCGCCGCTTGTGATCCCGCGGGGATAGCCCGCGACACATGGGGGTACCTGCTGCCCCGGATCCTTGAGATTCTGTCCGTGGACGAAGACCCCGCCAGTGTTGGGCTGGAGGTGAGCCTGAACCGGTTTGAAACCGGTAACCCGGATAACTGGTCACCCGAGGAATGGCAGATTCTGGACCGGTTCCAGCGCGCGTATCTGAAACGCGAGATGGCACGGGAACGCGGCTGTCTGGACGATACGCTTTGCATGTTCGCCCTGGCAGGGTGGCCGCTGGAGTCGCTGTTCGAACAGGTCGCCGCAAGCCCGGATACCGAATTGGTGCTGCGCCTGTGGCGCGATTGGTGTGCATATTGCGTTCCGGGGCGAGACTCGATCTGGATCACCGCGTTCTGGAACAGCCCGGGCAATACGCGAGCCTTTGAGTTTTACACCTCGGAAGCGATGCACGACAGGATGACCCGCATCGCGTTCGCCGAGGACACTCCGGAGGATATCGCGGAAAAGGCGCTGGCTGTGGCCAGTGTTATCGAGACCCATGCCGATTGGGGCATAGGCGGGTTGAACGGCCCATAATGCCCGTGCCATGCGCGAATGATGTTGGGTCGATGTCCCGGAGGATGAAGGCGTCAAACCTTGTTCGGTTGATCCCCGATTAGCAAATTCTGCACTTATGCAGTTAACAGCGGGGCGTGATCCGGGCGCGCACCAACAGCGGCGCCACGATTTCCGTTATGTGGGCCTAGTCTGCGAACATGTCTCGCAACGCGCGTGCCTCACGCCCGGTCAGGCAGCTTAGGCACGTTTGGGGGTGCGGTCCTGCGTCTGAAAGTAACCCCGGAAAGAGCGCGCGCAGTTCCTCGACATCGTCGCGATGCAGTGATTTCAGCGCCATATCGCCCGGAAACAGGCTTTCGCTTTGCAGGCCGTGCGAGGTGAGGATCACATGTTCGGCGCAGGCGATGTGGTAATATGTCACCGCTTCGCCCGTCGTCACCTGCCGGATGGTATCATCGTTGACCAGATGAATGGCCGCGCAGAACACGCTTGGTGCGCCAAAATATAGCTCGGCCCGCCAGCCCCCCAGCACGACCCGGTGTTGCGGAGAAAGGTAAAGATCCCTGTCCGGCAGGCCCTTGCCCATCGCATCGCGCCGGATGCAAACCGGGTTGAATTGGGGCCGGACGCGCAGGATTTGCGCACTGAGCGTTCGTTTGCCGATCCATTCGATGGGCAGCGTGGTCCCACCGGCCACGCAAACCCGATCGCCCACGGCCAGATCTTCGACCGGGCGCGGACCGCAATCCGTTTCGATCAGGGTGCCCGAGACAAAACAGGGTGGATCGGTCGGGTTCAGATCAACCGGGGTGATCTTCCAGTTGCCTGTGGTCATCGGGCCTGTTGGGTTATTGGCATCCCAGGCGTAGATCTGCCCGCCGACCTGAATGAACTCTCCGGATTCCCCGGTTCCGCGATAGTTTCCCTGGCCAAGATAGGTGTAGGGCTGGAAGGTCGTGCCCCCATCAAACGACACCATCGAACCGCTGATGATCGCGGGTTGTGTCGTGTTCTGGACGATGAGATCGTTCTGGCCCGTCGTATTGACGGTGTGGAGAAGAGCGTTAAATGCCACCGGGAGTCACCGCGGCTTTGCAGGCAATTTCTAACGTCTGCCTGTCATTCGACACGGAGCGACACCCCGGTAAGGCCTGCGCTTGGCATTCCTGCTTCACCAACACCCGATCACTTACAAAACGCCCCATAAGACCATATTATATGCCTGATAAGGTCATCCTCTACAACATGTAGATTGTTGAATACCTACCTGCGTGCAGCCTTTCGGACACATGGTTTGGCGGGAGCGTCCGAATGGCAGCACTGTCATTGTTGATGAACGCGGCTTGATCTGCGTCTTGTACCCATCGCGACCAAGGATCGTCCGCGCGTCAATAGGGCCAGTTTGAAAGAAAAACCTGCTCACCTTTCGGAGCGGGCCGCTTTCCCTTGCCCTTGTCCGCAATATGTTGCACCACACACGGGTTCAAACCCGGTGAGCGGGGCAAAGGATAAGGACAAGGCGCATGGCTGACGGATCGATCGATGTAAACGCAAAACCCACCGAAGATATCTCGGTCCGTGACGTATTTGGCATTGATACGGACATGAAGGTCAAAGGGTTTGCCGAAGCCACCGACCGTGTGCCCGTGATCGACCCGACCTACAAGTTTGACCCCGAGACAACATTGGCGATCCTGGCGGGCTTTGCCCATAATCGCAGGGTGATGATTCAGGGCTATCACGGCACCGGCAAATCGACCCATATCGAGCAGGTCGCCGCCCGTCTGAACTGGCCCGCTGTGCGCGTGAACCTGGACAGCCACATCAGCCGGATTGACCTGATCGGCAAGGACGCAATCAAACTGCGCGATGGCAAGCAGGTGACCGAGTTCCACGAAGGCATCCTGCCCTGGGCCCTGCGCAACCCCGTGGCCATCGTGTTCGACGAATATGACGCGGGCCGCGCCGACGTGATGTTCGTGATCCAGCGGGTGCTGGAACATGATGGCAAACTGACCCTGCTGGACCAGAACGAGATCATCACGCCGAACCCGTGTTTCCGCCTGTTTGCCACTGCAAACACCGTGGGTCTGGGCGATACCACAGGTCTGTATCACGGCACGCAGCAGATCAACCAGGCCCAGATGGACCGCTGGTCGCTGGTCTCGACCCTGAACTATCTGAGCCATGACGCCGAGACGATGATCGTGCTGTCGAAGGCGCCGCATTACAACACCGCCGAGGGCCGCAAGACCGTCAGCCAGATGGTCACCGTGGCCGACCTGACCCGGACCGCCTTCATGAATGGCGACCTGTCCACCGTCATGAGCCCGCGGACCGTGATCAACTGGGCGCAGAATGCCGAGATCTTCCGCAACGTGGGCTATGCTTTCCGCCTGTCGTTCCTGAACAAATGCGACGAGTTGGAACGTCAGACCGTGGCCGAGTTCTATCAGCGCTGCTTTGACGAGGAATTGCCGGAAAGCGCGGCGAGTGCGAGCTTGGGCTAATTGGTGATACGACAAACGATAGGTGCAGCGTTAATTTCGTTGCCCTCTCTGGCGCACGCCGAACTATCTTCAAGCGTTTTTCCGACCGGTGCTTCAGAAGTCGAGAAGATCAAACACTGTGTGGCTGTGAACTATGCCAACGCACTAGCTGGACTAGTTGGTTCGGAGATAGCCAACTTGTCCTCTAAGCCACGCGAATACTACTTTGGCGACAAAGTTCAGACCAACCTACCCGCCGACTGGATTCTTGAGGCCATAGGAGGAATGTCGGTTTTAGCAGATGCGCAAAAAGTAGCACTCGGCTGGGAAAAAAACTGGCGAAGCCAAGGCGAAACCTACTGGGCACCGATCAAACTTAACGATGGCGAACCTTACAATGTTCACGAAGGCAGACTTCTCGCTGCCCACACAATTGCATGTGCGGAATTCACGCACGCTATCACTATTAAGTATGGTCGCGGTTTCTACTCGAAAAACACCCAGGAAGTTTCGCTACCTGAGTAACTCCTAACTGGCGAGTGTTTAGATGGGACTGTAGGTTAAATGGGGCAAGTGCATCTGATTGCATAAGAACCTGCTGTAGAGGTGTGCTGGTTCGATGGGAAAAGGGGGTTGGCCCTATGGTCAAGGCCCCGGAATAGCTCTAGGTTGCCGGGACAGAACAAGACCGGACCTGCCTGATGAGCAAACCCAACGACAACCCCGCTGATCCGTTCAAAAAAGCGCTGGCCGAGGCCACCAAGGTCATGGCCAACGACCCTGAGCTGAACATCTCATACACGGTCGACCCATCAGGTCTGTCGGGCGAGGCGATGCGGCTGCCGCAGGTGTCTCGGCGTATGACGCGGGAAGAGGTTCTGCTGGCGCGCGGCACGGCGGATGCGCTGGCCTTGCAGCGCCGGTATCATGATGACGCCACCCATGCGCGCTATGCGCCTCCGGGGGATATGGCGCGGGACTTGTACGAGGCGATGGAGACGGCGCGTTGCGAGGCGATGGGTGCGCGGGATATGCCCGGCACCGCCAGCAACATAGACGTCAAGATCGGGCATGAGGCGATCCGGCGCGGATATGACCAGTGCAAGCAACCTGCCGATGCGCCTTTGTCGGTCGCGGCGGGCTATCTGATCCGGCATCTGGCCACCGGGCGCGATCTGCCGCCTGCGGCCGAGAATATCATGAACCTGTGGCGCGGGTTTATTGAGGAACAGGCCGGTGGCGTCTTGGAGAACCTTGATGACGTGCTGTCGGATCAGGCGGAGTTTGCCAAGTTCGCGCGGCAGATGATCAAGGATCTGGGCTATGGCGATCAGCTGGGCGATGACCCCGACGAGCTGGACGACGATCAGGAAGATCAGGCCGAGGACGACGCCGAGGAACAGCCCGATCCTGACAGCACCGGTCAGGATGATCAGGACGATCAGGACGCGGATGCGACCCCTGAGCAGACACAGGAAGAGCAGCAGGATCAATCTCAGGCGCAGGTCTCGATGGATGAGATGGCCGAGGATGAGCTGGGTGACGAGGCGGAGATGCCGGATGGCGAAGCGCCGCTGGAGCCGCCTGCCCCGCCGCCCGCATCCGAGGCCGACCCGGATTACAAGGTCTATCTGAGCACGCATGATGAAGAGATTGCGGCCGAAGATCTGGCCGAGCCTGCGGAACTGGAACGGCTGCGGGCCTATCTGGATCAGCAGCTTGAACCTTTGAAAGGGGCGGTTTCGCGCCTTGCCAACAAGTTGCAGCGCCGATTGCAGGCGCAACAGAATCGCAGTTGGGAGTTCGACCGCGAGGAAGGCATTCTGGATGCGGGCCGTCTTGCGCGCGTTGTGGCAAACCCCACCACACCGCTGAGTTTCAAGGTCGAGAAGGATACCGAGTTCCGCGATACGGTGGTGACGCTGTTGCTGGACAATTCGGGGTCGATGCGGGGGCGTCCGATCTCGATCGCGGCCATTTGTGCCGATGTTCTGGCGCGGACGCTGGAGCGCTGCAATGTGAAGGTCGAGATTCTGGGCTTTACCACGCGGGCGTGGAAAGGCGGACAGGCGCGCGAGGCATGGCTGAACGATGGCCGCCCGCAGCAACCCGGCCGCCTGAACGACCTGCGCCATATCATCTATAAGGGCGCCGATGCCCCATGGCGGCGGGCGCGGCCCAATCTGGGTCTGATGATGAAAGAGGGCCTGCTGAAGGAAAACATCGACGGTGAGGCGCTGGAATGGGCGCATCGCCGGATGATCGCGCGGCGCGAGCAGCGCAAGATTCTGATGGTGATTTCGGATGGAGCTCCGGTTGATGATTCAACGCTGAGCGTGAACCCCGCCAACTATCTGGAGAAGCACCTGCGCGATGTGATTGCCATGGTGGAAAAGCGCAAGATGGTCGAGCTGCTGGCGATTGGCATCGGTCATGATGTGACCCGGTATTACGACCGTGCGGTGACGATCACCGATGTGGAACAGCTGGCTGGTGCGATGACGGAACAACTGGCGGCTTTGTTCGACAGTGATCCACGCGCGCGGGCGCGGGTGATGGGGATGAAAAAGGTCGGCTAGGCTGGCCTTGCCTCCGGCGGGAGTATTTCCCAAAAGATGAAAAGGCGGCGATATCGACCGCCCGGCTGAGGGAGGAGTAGTATGTTCCAGTCCTTTGAGGTGACCGCGCGGCCCGAGCAGGGGCCGCCGCGTCTGGCTGCGTTGCGCGCTGAGCTGGTGCGCGAAGGGTTGGACGGGTTTCTGATCCCACGGTCGGATGCGCACCAGGGCGAGTATGTGGCCCCGCGGGATGAGCGTCTGGCCTGGTTGACCGGGTTTACGGGATCGGCCGGGTTCTGTGCTGCGCTGACCGACATGGCTGGTGTGTTCATCGACGGGCGGTATCGCACGCAGGTCAAGGCGCAGGTCGCGGATGTGTTCACGCCGGTGCCGTGGCCTGACGTGAGCCTGAGTGCATGGCTGAAAGAGCAGTTGCCCGGTGGAGGCAAGGCCGGTTTCGACCCATGGCTGCACGCGGCAGGGCAAATCTCGGCCGCGCTTGACGAGCTTGAGGGCACAGGCGTCGAACTGGTGCGCTGCGACAATCTGGTGGACCGGATCTGGGCAGACCAGCCTGAACCGCCGATGCAGGCCGTCAAGGCGCATCCGATCGAGTTTGCGGGTGAAACCGCTGACAGCAAGATTGCCAGACTGGCCGCAGACCTGCGGCAGGCCGGGCGAAAGGCCGCAGTAATCACATTGCCGGATTCGATCATGTGGCTGCTGAACATCCGGGGATCGGATATCGCTTACAACCCCGTGGCCCACGGGTTTGCGATCCTGCATGACGACGGCAGGGTCGATCTGTTCATGTCTGCGGCAAAACTGTTGGACGTGCAGGATCATCTGGACCCGAAGGTAACGGTGCGCAACCCTGCGGAGTTTCTGGATGCGGTGGCAGCGCTGGACGGTGCAGTGCAGGTGGATCCGAGCACGGTGCCGCAGATCGTGGCAGACGCGTTGGGCGATGCCATGGTGGATGGCGGCGACCCCTGTGCCCTGCCCAAGGCCTGCAAGAACCCGGCCGAAATCGCGGGCAGCGCCGAGGCGCATTTGCGCGATGCGGTGGCGGTGGTCGAAACCTTGTGCTGGCTGGACGCACAGCCCCCCGGCAGCCTGTCCGAGACGCAGGTGGTCACGCGGCTGGAAGAAAACCGCCGCAGGGACAATGTGTTGCAGGATATCTCGTTCGATACCATTGCCGGGACAGGCCCGAACGGCGCGATCATGCATTACCGCGTGACGGACGAGACCGACAGCCGGTTGCAGGACGGTCATCTGCTGGTGCTGGACAGTGGCGGGCAATATCTGGATGGCACCACCGACATCACGCGGACGCTTGCCATCGGCACTGTCGGGGCGGAGGAAAAGACCTGCTTCACCCGCGTGCTGAAGGGCATGATTGCCATGTCGATGCTGCGCTGGCCCGCAGGGCTGGCCGGACGTGATATCGAATGCGTGGCCCGCACGCCGCTATGGGCGGCGGGGCAGGATTTCAACCATGGTGTCGGACATGGTGTCGGGGCCTATCTGAGCGTGCATGAGGGGCCGCAACGCCTGTCGAAGGTCAGCCATGTCCCGCTGCAACCCGGCATGATCTTGTCGAATGAGCCGGGATATTACCGCGAGGGCGCTTTTGGCATCCGCATAGAAAACCTAGTGGTGGTGGAAGAAGCTCCGGCCCTGCCCGGTGGCGACGTGGAACGCGCGATGCTGTGCTGGCGCACCCTGACATTTGTGCCAATTGACCGCAGGCTGATCATGGTTGATATGTTGACGCCTGACGAACGCGGCTGGCTGAACGCCTATCATCGCGACGTCGCGGAAAAAATCCGCCCAAGGCTGGGACATGACGCGCAACTGTGGTTGGATGCCGCAACTGCGCCGATCTGACACCCGCCTGTTACATAGAACGGGCAGAGGAGAGGCCCCAATACGTCGACGGAAGGAATAGAAATGACTGAGATCACGATCCAAAAAGCACCGGGCAAATGGACTGTCCGTTCGGGCGGTGCGATTCTGGGCGAAACGAGCAACGCGCTGGAACTGCACGAAGGCGACAAAGCTCCGGTGATTTACTTTCCGCGCGGCGATGTTGCGATGGCGTTTCTGGATCAGACCGACAAGGTGACGCATTGCGCCGGCAAGGGCGACGCGACGCATTTTTCCATCGTCAACAAATCCTCGGTGACCGAAAACGCGGTCTGGAGCTATGAAGACCCGATTTCCACCGTGGCCGAGATCAAGGGATACCTGGCGTTTTATCCGGTGGACTCGGTGAAGGTGGAGCAGATTTAGAGGCGCCGGACAGGGTTTCAGCGGAGGCTTCGGGAACGCTTGTCCCGGTCGCGGGCCCCTTACGAATGTTCCTCGGCCGCGGTGGCTGCAAGGGCCCGGTTGTAAGCCTTGAGCGCGTCGACATGGTAGAGCGCGCCAACCGGTGTCTCGGACCCGTCCTGTTCCAGAACGATAACCGGAATGCAGGGAATGTCGTCGCGGTCGAAATAGGGCATCGCGGCCTCAAGCGTGGCGCTGGCCTGAATGCACAGGCCCTGTTTGATCAGGGCTTGCGCCTCGTCCGCAGTGATCGACCGTTGATCCCCGAGCGGACGCATTACCGCCCCGGCACGGAGCATTGCCAGCAGATAGGCCTGCGGCCCGGCGGCCAGATGGACATCGCGGCGTTCCAGCTGGGTCAGGAAGAACGACCTGTCCACCAGGCGTGAGGCCAGCGCCGTGGACATGGACACACTGACCATAACAGCAAGGCCGATCTGCCAGTCGCCGGTCAGTTCAAACACGATCAGAGTGGTCGAGATCGGGGCACCCAGCACCGCCGCGGCCACCGCGCCCATTCCGGCAAAGGCATAAAGTGTGTGCGTGCCGGACACATCCGGCAGCAGCCCTGTGGCGATCAGTCCGAACGCCAGCCCGGTCAGCGCGCCGATCATCAGGGACGGTGAAAACACTCCACCCCCCATGCGCCCGCCCATGGTGATCGCCACAGCCACTGTCTTGGTCACCGCAAACAGGATCGCGGTTGTCAAAACCAGATCGCCGGTTAAAGCGCGGATCGTAGTCTGGTAGCCCACGCCGATGATATGCGGGAACCAGATCGCCATCAGCCCCAGCATCGCGCCGGACACGGCCGGTCGCAGCCAGCCCGGAATGGACAGGCGGTTCTGGATATGGCTGCCGATATCTTCAGCAAAGAAGATCGATCGCATCAGCAGCAGCGCGACAAAGCCGCAGATCAGGCCGAGGATCAGGAAGGCGGGAAGTTCGACATAGAATTGCAGCGATCCGGGCGTTTCCAGCGTGAACTCGGTAACGTCGCCATATTCGAGGCGGTTGATTACCGTTCCGGCGACCGAGGCGATGACGATCGGGGCAAAGGCATGCACGGCGAAGTGGCGCAGCACGACCTCGAGCGCGAACAGGGCCCCGGCGATGGGGGCGTTGAAGCTGGCTGATACGGCGGCGGCGACAGCACAGCCCAGCAAGTCGCGGCCCGTGATCCCGTCGGCATGGATGCGGTTGCTGACCCAGGTGGAAATCACCCCGGCCATATGCACCACGGGGCCTTCTCGGCCCGTTGACCCGCCCGAACTGAGCGTGATCAGCGAGGCAAAGAACGAGGCGATGCCGGCCTTGACCTCGACCCGCCCGTCGGTGATGGCGGACCCTTCGATCACATCTGCGACTGACCTGACGCGCCCGTCATTGGTGAACCGGTTCAGGATCAGGCCCACGACCAGCCCACCGATGATCGGGATGATCAGGATCATGAACCACGGCAGTTTCTCGGCATGGCTGTGCAGCAGCAGGACGTCGTCGGTGTCATAGAGATAGGCCTGCAACGCACGGATGGCTTTGCGGAACCCAAGCGCCATGAAACCGGCAGCGATACCGATGACCAGTGCGATGAACCAGAACTGGATCTGGCTTGGCCCCCGGCGCAGCATCACCCGCCACGCATCCTTGATCGCGGCCAGAGCCTGATTGAGCTGGTTGCGCAGAACGGTGCGGGTCGACTGGGTCATTGGCCCTCGGGGATCATCACGTAACCCTTAGTAAGCCACGGAGCACCCTAATAAAAGTGAGATAGCGACAGTGTGAGGCCAATTCGTGCCACGGGCGCATCAGGCCTGCAGCAGGGCCCGGGCGGCGGCGCGGGCCTCGTCCGTGATGGTGTCGCCCGCCACCATGCGCGCAATCTCGTCCACCCGGTCGGGCTGGGCCAGAGGGATGACGGTGGACAGGGTTTGCCCGTCCGTGACCTGTTTCTGCACCCGCCAGTGATGCGCCGCACGCGCGGCGACCTGCGGAGAATGGGTGACAACCAGCACCTGCCCGCCCTGCGCCAATGACGCGAGCCTGCGCCCGACCGCGTCGGCAGTGGCCCCGCCAACGCCGCGATCAATCTCGTCAAAGATCATCGTGCGGGCGCTGTCATCGCCCGACAGGCACACTTTGAGCGCCAGCAGGAAGCGGCTGAGTTCACCCCCCGAGGCGATCTTGTTCAGCGGCCCCGCCGGCGCGCCCGGGTTGGTGGCCACGGTAAAGGCCACCGCGTCGGTTCCTTCGGGGCCGGGTTCAGCCGGGATGAGTTCGGTCCGGAACACCGCGCGTTCCATTTTGAGCGGAGCCAGTTCCGCCATGACGGCAGCGTCCAGCCGCCCGGCAGCCGCCGCGCGGGCCGCGCTGAGGTCGGCGGCAGCATTGTCATAAGCCTTTTGTGCCGCGTCCACAGCGGCACGCCTGTCCGCCAGGTCGGCATCGCCTGCTTCCAACTGGTTGAGGCGGGTGCGCAGAGTGTCGGCAAACGCGCCCAGGTCATCCGGGGCCACGTCATGTTTGCGGGCCAGTGCGCGGATGGCAAACAGGCGTTCCTCGGCCTGTTCCAGTTCCGACGGGTTGAAGTCCAGCGCCTGAAGGCAGGCGTTCACGCCATCCTGCGCCTCGCCCAGTTCAATCATCGCGCGCCCCAGCGCGGCAATCGGTTCGTCCAGCTGACCACCTGCGTTGCCGGACACGCCTTCCAGCCACCGGATAGCGTCGGACATCGCCCCTTCGGCACCGTCCCCCGACAGCAGCGCGTAGGCGCGGGCGATATCATCGCGGATACGCTCGGCCCCCTGCATCATGCGGCGGCGGGCATCAAGTTCGGCATCCTCACCGGGCTGAGGATCAAGCTGATCCAGCTCGGAAACCGCGTGGCGCAGGAAATCTTCCTCACTTCGGACGGCCGCCAGCGCGGCCTCTGTCTCGGCCAGTGCCTTGCGGGCGCGTGACATGTCGGCCCAGGCCGCACGAACGGATGTCAGCCGGTCCGAGACCCCGGCGAAATCGTCCAGCATGGCCCGGTGGCCGCGCGGGTTCAGCAACCCGCGGTCATCATGCTGGCCGTGCAGTTCGATCAGGGTTTCCGACAGTGCGCGCAGCACATCGCCCGAGCAGCGACGGTCATTGACCCAAGCGGTCTTGCGCCCTTCGGCGGTGTTGATCCGGCGCAGGATCAGCTCATCCCCGCCCGGCAAGCCCGCCTCGGCCAGTATCGCATGTGCGGGATGATCGGCGGAAAGCTCGAACTCGGCCACAACCTCGCCCTGTGCCGCACCCTGCCGTACCAGTTCCGCACGCCCGCGCCAGCCCAGAACAAAGCCCAGCGAATCCAGAAGGATAGACTTTCCCGCGCCGGTTTCACCGGTCAACGCATTCAGGCCCGGCTGAAAACTGAGTTCCAGCCGGTCGATGATCAGCATGTCGCGGATATCAAGGGCGCGCAGCATCGGGTCTTCAGCGTCCCAAGCCTAATGCCATGGCGATTACAACCACTCACCCTTGATGGTCTGACGATAGATCGTGCTGAGCCAGTTGTTGCCACGGCTCTTGAGCTGAAGCCCGCGTGAGGTCAGCAGCTTGTACGCATCGTCATACCATTCCGAGGATTGGTAGTTGTAGCCAAGGATGGCACCTGCGGTTTGCGCCTCATCCAGCAGGCCGAGGGAAAGATAAGCCTCGACCAAACGATAAAGCGCTTCGGCGGTGTGGGACGTGGTCTGGAAATCCTCGACCACGACGCGGAAGCGGTTGATGGCCGCGGCAAAGTGATCCTGACGCAGGTAATAGCGCCCGATCTCCATCTCTTTGCCGGCCAGGTGGTCAAAGGCCAGATCGAATTTCAACACTGCCGAGGTGGCATATTCGCTGTCGGGATAAACCTCGATCACGGTGCGCAGCGATTGCAGCGCCTGAAAGGTCAGCCCCTGATCGCGCCCGACCTCGTCAATCTGGTCGTAATAGCTGAGCGCCAGCAGATACTGGGCATAGGCCGCGTCTTCGTCCGTTGGATAGAAGTCGATATACCGCTGGGCCGCGGCCCGGCTTTCTTCGTAGTTCTTGTCGGAGTGGAACGAGAACGCCTGCATGATCAGCGCACGCTTGGCCCAGTCTGAATAGGGATACAGACGCTCAACCTCGGAGAAATACCAAGCCGCGTCATCCGAGCGATTCTGCGACAGTTCGTATTCGCCACGGGTGTAGATCTGTTCCGGTGTGAACCCTTCCAGATTCTGTTCCCGGTCCGCGCCCTTGTTGCCGAAAAGGCCGCCCCCGTTACCGCATGCCGTCAAAACTGCTGCCAGAAGAACCGCGCCTGCGAATCTGACTGCCGCTTTGCTGCCAACCATACCGCCCATCCTTGTCGTCTTACTTAATGGGGTTCGCCCCGAATTGAGCCATGGTCTAGCACAGAAAATTCCGGTGCAAAACGCCTTATGCAACATCTGGCGCAAATGTCGTCAGAGTTGATCTGATCAGGCGACTTCGGGAATTTCGTTTACGATCAGGCCCTGCCCCGGCAGGCGTGCGGCCTGTTCCGGCGTGCACAGAACCGGGCGCACCGCGCCGGGCGTTTCAAACAGATTGCGCAGCAATGTGTTGGTCAGCGAATGACCCGACTTGTCGCCCGTGAAACGGCCCAGAATCGGCCCGCCTGCCAGATAGAGGTCACCCAGAGCATCCAGCATCTTGTGGCGCACGGCTTCGTCGACGCGGCGGAACCCGCCGGGCGTCAGAACCTCGCTGCCCTGCACGACCACGGCGTTATCCAGAGTACCGCCCAGGGCCAGCCCGTGTTCGCGCATGGCTTCAACATCAATGCGGCGGCAGAAGGTGCGGCAATCGCTGAGTTCGCGCGCGAACGACCCGTTGCGCATATCCAGCGTCTTGGTCTGGCTGCCGATTGCGCTGTCTTCGAAATCGATGTGGAAATCGATGATCAGCCCATCCGCAGGTGCGATGCTTGCGCTGGCCCCTTCACGCGATGCGGTGACGGTCTTCAGCACCTCATAGGCCAGCACCGGGCTGGCCTGACGGCGCACGCCTCGGGCCATGATGCCGCGTACGAAATCGATCGAAGACCCGTCCATGATCGGAACTTCGGGGCCGTCGATTTCAATCAGTGCGTTGTGAACGCCGCACCCGGCCAAAGCTGCCATGATATGTTCGATGGTGGATACCGACACCCCGGCATCATTCACCAGACGGGTGCAAAGCGGGGTCCGTTCGACCACGTGATAGATCGCCGGGATCATCGCATCGCCCAGATGGATATCCGTCCGTTTGAACCAGATGCCATGACCAGCTGCTGCCGGTTTCAGGATCATGGTCGCAGGCTTGCCGCTATGCAGCCCGACGCCTTTAAACGTGACCGGAGATTTGAGCGTATGTTGCAAAATGGGCCTCGGCGAGTGGTGTCCAGCCTGCTGGGGCTGTGTTGGACACTCAGTTAAGGAAGCCCGCGTCAAGGCTCAACTCACTCTTTGTAACCGAATGAAACATGTATGTAACAGATCGGCAAAACCCTGCTTACCCGTTCGTAAGCCACTGTTTTAAAAAGAATTAGGGCCGCCAAATGGCGACCCCGTGAGTGGATTTTGTTACCGCGATCAGTTGGCCTGACGGCGCAGGAAGGCTGGAATTTCGATACGATCCTGATCCGGGTCGGCCTCATCGTGAATCGGTGCCGTGGCCTCGGACTGGCGCAGAACGGGCTGCTGACGCGGCGGATGGGCCGGTGTATCAGAGGCGTGCCCGGTCATCCGGTCGATCAGCCGATTGAAGCCAAACCGCGAGCGTTCTTCGGGTTCGTGATGCGAAACCGCCGCTTGCGGGCGGGGCGCTGCGGCGCGCTGAGCTGCCGAGGGAACCTTCTGAACCGCTGCCTGCAAACGCTGGAGCGCTTCGGGCGACGGGGTGCCTGCGACAGGCGCGCGCGGGGCAACAAAAGCCTCGGGCGCCGGTTCTATTTGCTCGGGCTGCGGCTCGAATTCGGCGACGCGCGGCTGATAGGCCGGTGGCGGCAGATCGTCCTCATCCCGTTCATCAAACGGCTGGAACTTCGGCTGGGCGGGCTCTTCCGCGGCTTCAAACAACGAAGGTTCGCGGTCCTCTTCCATCTGCGGCGCGGGCTCTGCCATTTCGGCGGCTGCGGGCGCTTCTTCGCGACCGTATTCTTCGGCCGAAACGGTGCGGGTCAGCGGCTCGGACATCGAGCGGCGCGCGACCGGAATATCAGCCGTTTTTTCGGTGGCGTCGATGCCGGTCGCAACAACCGACACGCGCATGCCGCCTTCCATCGCGGTATCCAGCGTCGAGCCGACGATGATGTTCGCCTCGGGGTCCACTTCCTCGCGGATGCGGTTGGCGGCTTCGTCCAGCTCGAACAGGGTCAGGTCGTGCGAACCGGTGATGTTGATCAGTACACCCTTGGCGCCCTTGAGGCTGATTTCGTCCAGCAGCGGGTTGGCGATGGCTTTTTCCGCCGCCTGAATGGCGCGGTCTTCGCCAGTTGCCTCACCGGTGCCCATCATGGCTTTGCCCATCTCGTCCATCACGGCGCGTACATCCGCAAAGTCGAGGTTGATCAGGCCCGGACGCACCATCAGGTCGGTTACGCCTTTGACACCCTGATACAGGACATCGTCGGCCATCGAGAACGCCTCGGTAAAGGTAGTCTTTTCATTGGCGAGGCGGAACAGGTTCTGGTTCGGAATGATGATCAGCGTGTCGACGACCCTTTGCAGTGCCTCAACACCGTCCTCGGCCTGACGCATCCGCTTGGCACCTTCGAACTGGAAGGGCTTGGTTACGACACCCACGGTCAGCACGCCCAGCTCACGCGCGGCCTGCGCGATGATCGGAGCGGCGCCGGTGCCGGTGCCGCCACCCATGCCCGCGGTGATAAAGCACATATGCGCGCCTGCCAGATGGTCGACGATCTGTTCGATGCTTTCTTCGGCAGCCGCGGCACCCACGGCCGGACGGGCCCCTGCCCCCAAACCTTCGGTGACCTTCACACCCAGTTGCACCCGCGCCGAGGACTGGCTTTGCTGCAGCGCCTGCGCATCGGTGTTGGCGACGACAAAATCGACGCCGTCCAGCTGTTTTTCAATCATGTTGTTGACAGCGTTACCGCCCGCACCGCCAACGCCAAATACTGTAATCCGAGGCTTCAGTTCGTCTTGCCCGGGCATCGAAAGATTCAATGTCATGCTCTGTCCGCCTGTATTTATGTTCCGCCAAAGCGGTATTTTTCTTACCTATCCTTGCTCGATTCTAGCGGGCTGATGCGAAAAGGTCACGTCAAAAATCGCGATTCACCACAAAATATGGAGGAAATAAGGCAGAAACCGGCGGCATTTCGCAGGTACTGCCAGATATAGCGGAAACAGCGGCGACCATCACAAGGCAGACGACCCCGGCGCGAGGACTCAGCCGTTCGTCACGCTTTGGTCGACCATCATTTACACTGCGGAAAACTGCTCAGGTCCTGCCGCGAGGCCTCTGCCGGGCCTTGTGGATATCTTGAGGGATAAATCGGCGCGCCGCAACCGGATTTTTCAACTGAGCGGCGCACTTGGACAGTTCAGGCTGGTTTCGGTGATGCTGCGCACCTCCTGGATTTCGCTTTCTGCAAACGAGGCCAGACGCACCATCAGACGGCCTTCGTGCAGGAAGGGCCACCAGCAGACGGGAATACCATCTGGATCATTATCATAGAGAAAGCAGATTTGACCGTTTGGCGTGGTGATCTGCCCATAGACACAGCCCTGCCCCTCTTGTCGCCAAACCGAAGCGTGACGGTTCAGAAATTGCTCGGTCCCGACGAAATAGCCGCTGCGAATCTCATGGAACGTGAGCGTTTTGCCGACGGCGGCATCCAGAAATGCCTCGGGCGTGATGATGGTCTGGGCCGAAACCCATCCCGGCAACAGGGCCGTACACAGCGCGGCCCGTTGCAGGTGTCTACCAATTGTCACGGAACCACCGGACGGCCCGCTTGAACGGGCGCGCGGCATATGTGTCGACCGGGATTTCGAAATCCCACCATTCGTCCTGCGGGTGCGCCGCAAACAGGCTAAGCCCCACTGAGGACGAGAACGCCGGTCCTGTCGCCGATTGCGGCAGGCCATGCACTCGCAGCGGGCGGCCCAGACGCACGCGTTGACCAAGGATGCGGGTCGCCAGACCGTCCAGCCCCATGATCTGACTGCCGCCACCGGTCAGAACGATCTGCTGGCTTGGCATGTGTTCAAACCCGGCCGCATCCAGACGCACGCGGACCTCTTCTAGAATTTCCTCGACGCGCGGACGCATAATGCCGATCAGTTCGGCCCGACTGACTGTGCGGCGGTCGTGTTCCCAGTCACCGGTATCGCCGCCGATATCGATCATGTCGCGGTCATCAGCGCCGGTCGCATGAACGCCGCCATTGAACGTCTTGATCCGCTCCGCAACTGCTGCGGGCACACCCAACCCCATCGAGATATCGGCGGTCACGTGATCGCCGCCCATACGCACGCAATCGGCATAGATCATGTGTTTCTTCATGAAGATCGAAACGCTGGTGGTACCGCCGCCCATGTCGATACAGGCCGCGCCGAGTTCCTGCTCATCTTCGACCAGCGCGGAAATTCCCGAGACATAGGCCGAGTTCGCAATCCCGGCGAGTTCCAGATCGCAGCGTTTGATACAGCGCACGATGTTCTGGATCGCCATCGCATCGACGGTCAGCATGTGCATATCGACCGCAAGGCTTTGGCCCATCTGCCCGCGCGGGTCGATCAGGCCCGAGCGGTTGTCGAGCGCAAAGTTGACCGGCTGTGCGTGCAGCACCTCGCGCCCGTCGCCGTAATCCGGCACGTCGCATGCGTTCAGAACACGACCCACTTCGGCCTCGGTCACCAGCTGGCCATCCAGATCAACCTGTGCGTCCAGCCCGTAAGAGCGCGGGTTGGCCCCCGAGAAACAGGCGATGACGTGATCGACACGGATATCGGCCATCTTCTGTGCGGCCTGAAGCGCGGTGCGGATGGCGCGTTCGGTTTCCTGCATGGCGGTGACTTCGCCAAACTGTACGCCGCGCGAACGTGTCGTTGCGGCCCCGATAACCCGAAACCCAGTCTGCCCCGCCATTGAGCCGATGGTGTTATCTTCACTCAGCCGGCCCGATCCGTCAAAACGCAGAACGAGGCAGGCAATCTTGGAACTGCCCACATCCAGAATCGCGATCACACCGCGTTGCAATGCCTGGCGCCGCATTTGACGCATGGCGCGTTGGGACTGATAAAGATCGGTCATCATGCTCGTTACTGCCCGTTACTCAGTGTCACTTTTGTATTCCACCAGTCTTCGCTGGCGGCTTTGGTCATTCGGATGGTGGGACGCTGGCCAAGGCGCATGTCGACCACGGCCACGTCGCGTTCCAGAAGGTCCTGCACCTCGTTCACCGCAAGGACGCGTTCCAGCGCGCGCACCGGGCGCTCGGTCGGCAGCATGATGCGCTGGCCACGGTCCAGGACCAGATCCCAGCGCCGTTCACCCACGCGCACCAGCCCGCGCACACGATTGCCCAGGCTGCGGGCGGTCTGAAAGATCTCGAGCGCCTGCGCCACATGGGCATCCGCGCCCGCGCCCGCGATCAGCGGCAGGTCGGCATGGTCCTTGCGAGAGGTGGTTTCCTTGACATGCGCGCCGGTCTCGTCGAGCAGTTCGAGCCCGTCATGCGTCCGCCAGACAATCACGGGCTGACGCTCGACCACGTTGACCTGAAGGATGCCGCCCGGACGGATACGTACGGTTGCCGATTTCACCGGATCAAGCCCGGTGATCGTGTCGCGCATCTGTTCGACATCCAGATCCCAGGAACTGATCGGGAAATCCAGAGGCACGACCTCGCGGATATCATCGGACAGGCTGGTGCCTGCCCCGTCGATGGCCATCAGGTTAACCATGAACTCGGGGCGTTCCTGAATCGAGGTGCGAATATCGGCAATATAGGTACCAAGCGCTTCGCGCCGTTCCTGAGAGGCAAAATAGACGCCAACTGCCGCGGTAATGGCGCAGATCGGCAGGCCAAGCTTGACGCCCAGACGGATACCCGGTGTCAGCATCCAGCGCTGAAGACGATAGCTGAGGCGCGACGGGGCCGGATCGCTGCGGCGTGCGGTGCGGGAAAACACCCGCGCCCCGCGCAGACACAGAATGGGCTGGGTGTCATGCGGCTCCGTATCAGCCGAGGCAAAATCGGCGTCCGGCCCGGCAAGGGGCTTGGTGCGATGGATTTCCAGAGAGCGGCTGGCGATTAACGGTTGCATGAGGCGTCCTTAACCATCCAGGCGCAGAGCTGGCCAAATGTCATGCCCAGATGCGCGGCCTGTTCCGGGGCCAGCGAAGTGGGTGTCATGCCCGGCTGGGTGTTGGTTTCCAGCAGAAACAGCCCATCAGCACCCGCGCTGTCATCCCAGCGAAAATCGGTGCGGCTGACACCTTTGCAGCCCAAAGCATCATGCGCGCGCAGGGCATAATCCATGCAGCGATCAAAGATGTCCTGAGGGATATCGGCGGGGACCACGTGCCATGATCCACCGGGTTTGTACTTGGCGTCATAGTCATACCAGCCGCCATCGGTCATGATCTCGGTCACGGTCAGGGCGCGGTCGCCCATCACGGTCACGGTCAGCTCGCGCCCGGCCACGTATTTCTCGACCATGATCTGGTCGGGCATGTCTTCGGACAACTGAGGCGGGCCATTGGCGTTTTCGTGGACGATGTAGATACCGACGCTGGACCCTTCGTTATTGGGTTTGGCCACATAGGGCGGTTCCATCACATGGGTGCGGGTCACTTCGGCTCGCGGGACGATCACACTGGGGACAACGGGCAGACCTTCGGACCGGAACACCTCTTTGCTGCGCTGCTTATCCATGGCAAGGGCCGAGGCCAGAACGCCCGAATGCGTATAGGGAATCCGCATCCATTCCAGCATCCCCTGCACGCAGCCATCCTCGCCCCAGCGGCCATGCAGGGCGTTGAAAACCACATCCGGCTGAATATCCAACAGGCGCGCATAGAGGTCGGGACCTGCGTCCAGTTCGACCACTTCAATACCTTCTCCCACAAGGGCGGCCGCGCATTCGCGCCCAGAGCTGAGAGACACCTCGCGTTCCGCCGAGGGGCCGCCCATCAATACCGCCACTTTGGGGTTTGTCCTGCTCGACATACCCAATGTGCGCCTCAATGTCCCCGGACCTTATGTGGTGGTCCGTACTGCGTTTATGCCTTTGATCCGTCGCCTGAATTTGCCTGTTTTGGTCTGACGGTCGGGGCTTTATTCTTTTAGCGGATCACCGACCCGCATGATTTCCCACTCTAGCGTGATGCCGCTTGTTTCGTAAACCTTTTTTCGCACCTCTTCGCCCAGACCTTCGAGGTCGTCAGCGGTGGCGGTGCCGGTATTGATCAGGAAGTTCGAGTGTTTCGGGCTCATCTGCGCCCCGCCGCGAGTCGCACCGCGCATTCCCGCATCGTCGATCACTTTCCACGCCTTGAGGTCATGCACGTCATCAGCCTGCCCGGTCGAAGAAAACCCGGCCGGGTTGCGGAAGGTCGATCCGGCGCTGCGGTCCTTGGTGGGCTGGGTTTCGTCACGCTTTTTCAGTTGCGCTTCCATTCGGGCGTGAAGGTCATCGGGATCGCCGGACGGGCCTTCGAACGTGGCCGAAATCAGAACGGCGCCTTCGGGCAGGTCGGACTGGCGATAGCGAAAGTTCAGATCCTCGGGCGTCAGGTCCCGCAGGTCGCCCTGCCGGGTGACAATGGTGGCCTTGCGCAGCACGTCCGCCGTGTAGCTGCCATAACAGCCCGCATTCATCCGCACCGCGCCCCCGATCGAGCCGGGGATGGTGCGCAGAAAGGTCAGGTCCACGCCCGCATCCGCGGCCTTGCGCGCAACATGCGCGTCCAGTGCGGCAGCGCCCGCGATGACCGTATTGCCCTCAACCGAGATGTCGTTGAACCCGCGCCCCAGCCGGATCACAACGGCCCGCATGCCGCCATCGCGCACGATGAGGTTCGAGCCGACCCCCATCGGGAAGACCGGCACACCATCCGGCAGATCGCGCAGGAAGGCCTGCAAGTCTTCGATATCGGCAGGCTGGAACAGGTAATCCGCCGGTCCACCGACGCGGAGCCATGTGAGGTCTGACAGGTTACGCGCTTTGGACAGGCGGCCCCGGACGTCAGAAAGGACAGGGGGAAGCCGTGTCATGAAGTCGCGCGCACCGCCAGGCTGCGCCCACCGACCCCGCCCATGATTGCGGCGAAAAGGAAGGGGAGAACGCCGGCAGTCAACCAGACCAGCGGGCCGAACGCCTTGTCTTCTTCACCCGTTCCGACACCAGCCAGCACGACGATCAGCCCCAGACCAACCGCGGATGTCAGCCCGATCAGCCACAGAAGGCTGCGCAGGCCAAGCCAGCGGCCCGCCGTAAACCCGGCAGCGGCACCCAGAACGAAGGAAACGAGCGGTAGATAGGCAAATGTGGCGATTGTCGCCATGACAGATCTCCTGAAGTTGGCCGGTTATTCTTTGGCCGCCTTCATGCCCTGCATTTTCGCCTTTGTCCAACGGGTCAGATAAATCACCGGCCAGCGCAGCACGGACATGCCCATTGCCAGCACCAGCAAACCGATCCAGGGGCCGTTTTCATAGGTGACATAGCCGACGATGGGAATGCCCACGATGATCAGGATATAGGCGCGCGTCCAGTGGTTGTCGGTACTGGGGATCAGCGCAAGGATGTTGGCGGCAAAGCCCCACAGGGCCGCCAGAGCGATAGACCATGTCATTCCGCGACCTCGTGCCCTGTCCATTTGCGCCAGTAATACCGGATGGGGTTGCGGAACATCGACACGAACCCTGCAAATGCCGCGACCGACCAGAACCAGCCGTGGACATACCCAAGCCACACGATAAGCATTGGTGCGCAGACCAACAGGACAAACCCCGGCGGGAATTGCAGCCGCATCGGCAACATTGCCACGATGGTGGCGCAGATCACCCAAAGCGCTGCAAAGATCATCGAATAGTCCATTCGCCCCTCCGAGGACACGCGACTGCTGCGGTCAGAGTATCACACTTTTAAGTTGTGCGACAAAACAAATGACGCGTCAAACAGCTTGTTTTCTTTGCAATCTCTCGGGCAGGCCATTGGCCCAGGCGCTGATCGTACCAGCCCCGAGGCAGACGACCATATCGCCCGGACGGGCCTGTTCGCGGACGAGGCGTTCAAGGTCGTCTTCATCCAGCAGCGCGCGGGCGTGGCGGTGGCCGTGACGGATCAGGCCCTGCACCAGATCGTCGCGCGAGGCGCCTTCGATCGGGTCTTCACCAGCGGCAAAAACCTCGGCAATGGCCACGACATCGGCGTCATTGAAACAGGTGCAGAAATCGTCAAACAGGTTGGACAGGCGCGAATAGCGGTGCGGCTGATGCACAGCAATCACGCGGCCTTCGGTCGCCTGACGGGCGGCCTTGAGAACGGCGGCTATTTCGACCGGGTGGTGGCCGTAATCGTCGATGATGGTGACACCGTCGATTTCCCCGACCTTTGTAAAGCGACGGTTGACGCCGCCGAAATTGGCCAGCGCGTCGCGGATTTCCGCAGCTTTCATGCCCAGATGACGGGCGACGGCAGCGGCGGACAGCGCGTTTGAGACGTTGTGATCGCCGGGCATCGGCAGGGTACAGCCTTCGATCATCTTGTCTTCGTATTGCAGATGGATGTCGAAATGCGCCACGCCGCCCTTGTAGGTCAAGTTCACCGCCCGCACATCCGCCTGCGCGTTGAACCCATAGGTTCGCACACGGCGGTCGGTGATGCGCCCGACAAGGGCCTGAACCTCGGCATGATCGGTGCAGCAGACGGCCAGACCGTAGAATGGCAGGTTCGAGACAAATTCGTAAAAGCCGTCGCGCAGCCTGTCGAAATCACCCCAATGTTCCATATGCTCGGGGTCGATATTGGTGACAATGGCGATGGTTGCGGGCAGACGGTTAAAGGAACCGTCGCTTTCGTCGGCTTCGACCACCATCCATTCGCCCTGCCCCATCCGCGCGTTCGATCCATAGGCGTGGATGATGCCGCCATTGATCACGGTCGGATCGAAATCGCCTGCCACCATCAGTTCGGCCATCATGGTCGTCGTGGTGGTCTTGCCGTGTGTTCCGGCAATGGCAATGTTCGAGCGCAGGCGCATCAGTTCAGCCAGCATGTCGGCGCGGCGGACAACCGGCAGCCCTCGGGCGCGGGCTTGGTCCAGTTCCGGGTTGCCCGGTTTGATCGCGGTCGAGACAACCACAACGGCGGCGTTTTCAAGGTTTTCGGCGCGCTGGCCGACGAAAATCTCGGCCCCCAAACTGGCCAGCCGGTCTGTGATCTTCGAGGCTTTCAGATCGGAGCCCTGCACCTGATACCCCAGGTTCAGCAGTACCTCGGCGATGCCCGACATGCCGATCCCGCCGATGCCCACGAAGTGAATCGGCCCTACGTCCTGCGGCAGTTTGGTTGCTGGGTTCATGTGGTCTCCTTCTGCGCCAGCTGCTCGACCAGAGCGACCAGACGCTGGGTGGCATCGGGCGCCCCGACCGACAGGGCACCATGGGCCATTTTCTGTGCGGCTTCGGGGTTCGTGAGAACCGTGGTGATTTGCTGTGTCAGCGTGGGAACGTCAAGCGCATTTTCCGGGATCATGATAGCCCCGCCGGCCTGGACCAGCCCGCGCGCGTTGGCGGTCTGATGATCCCCGGCGGCAGCAGCAAACGGGATCAGGATCGAAGGGCGACCGATGACCGAGATATCGGCCACGCTGGACGCGCCCGAGCGCGAGATCACAAGCTGCGCATCCGACATGCGGCGGGGAATGTCATCGAAGAAGGGCTGAACGTCGGCGCGGATACCATGGTCTTGATAGAATGCGCTGACCCGTTCTCCATCTTCATCCCGCGCCTGATGCGAGACACGGATATGCGCGCGAAGGTCTTGGGGCAGCGCGGCAATCGCTCCGGGCACTATATCGCTGAGGATGCGCGCGCCTTGCGAGCCGCCCATCACCAGAACCGACATCGGGTAATCACCCGGCGGGATATACCCGGCGGCGGCGCGGTCCAGAACCGCGGCACGCACCGGGTTGCCGGTGTGGATGCCATGCGTGCCTTCGGGCAGATCCGTCGGCCAGACGCCGCATGCCACCTGTGCAACGCGGGTTGCAAACAGCTGATTCACGCGGCCCAGTACCCCGTTCTGTTCATGGATCATCCGCGGAACTTTCAGCAGGGTCGCTGCGCCCAGCGCCGGGATCGAGGGATAACCGCCAAAGCCTACGACAACATCGGGTTTGTCGCGCATCATCTGGAAGACCATGCTGGTGACACCACCAGCGATAATCGGGCCAACCATCGCCTTGGCCGCCAGACCGCCACGGGCGAAGGTGGCCGAGGACGCCTCGACAATTTCAGTCGAATGGGGAAAGCCGCCGGTATAGCGCGCACCGCGCGGGTCGGTGGACAGGCGCACGCGCCAGCCCTTGTGCAGCATCGCCTCGGCCAGCGCCTGAGCGGGGAACATATGGCCCCCGGTGCCGCCAGCCGCAATCAACAGGTAAGGGTTCCCCATTATCCTCGTCCGCGCAGAATATCGCCTAGTTCGCCCTGTGGGCGGTTTCGGGTGAAGGCCAGCAGCATGCCGACGGCAATACCGCCTGCAATCAGCGACGAGCCGCCATAGCTGACGAACGGCAAAGTCATGCCTTTGGCGGGCAACAGACGTACCGCAACACCCATGTTGATCATCGCCTGAACGCCAAACATGCAGGCCAGACCGGTACCGGCCAGACGAATGAACATGTCGCGTTCGCGCATCAGCCGCAGCAGCGAGCGCACGACGATCAGCGCATACAGCGCAATGATGATCATGACGAGGATCAGGCCGTATTCCTCGGCCGCGACGGCGATGATGAAATCGGTATGGGCATCGGGCAGCGACCATTTCACCTGCCCCTCCCCTACGCCGACGCCGAACAAGCCACCTTCGCGGATGGCGTTGGTGGCATAGCCAAGCTGGGTGGTCGGATCGACCTCTTGATTCAGAAAGCCGTCGATGCGGCGGGCAAAGTGTTCGGAATTCGAATAGGCCAACATCCCGCCCAGAACGACAACACCGGCCATGCCCAGCAACAGCAGCATCGGGGCCCCGGCCACGAAATACATGACGCCCCAGCCGAACAGGATCAGGCAGGCCTGACCGAAATCGGGTTGCATCACCAGCATGGCCACGATGGCCATGCAGAGCGCAAAGGACCACAACCGCCCCGGAGGGCCGTTGATTTCCTGCGAGGCGGCCAGCAGCCATGCAGCCACGACGACAAAGCCGGGTTTCAGAAACTCGGACGGTTGCAGCGAGGCAAAGCCCAGTGAATACCAGCGCACCGCGCCTTTGCCGAAATCCGTTCCAAACACCGGCAGGAAGACCAGAGCGACGAAGGCCCCCAGAAAACCCAGAACGGCCAGACGCCGCACCAAGGTTGGAGACATCATTGAGGTCAGCAGCATCGCGATCAGCGCCAATCCGCCAAAGAAGGCCTGGCGCTCGACATAATGGAAGGGATCGAACCCGTTACGACCGGCCAGCGGCGGCGAAGAGGCCAGCCCCAGCAACAGTCCGATGGTAAACAGGATCAGAACGCAGGACATCGTCCAGCGATCGATAGTACGCCACCATTTCGGTAGAATCGGTTCTCCGCGCTGGTCCTGGACCGCGCCATACACCATCTCAGTCATGAGACACCGCCACTCTCTGCCTCGTTAACGCCCCGTTTTCGGGATCTGGCTGAAAGTCTACATGCAATTTGGCGATCAGGCCAGCCTGTTCGCGGGCAAATCGGGATTTCCCGCCCAAGACCCGTGCCGCACACCCGGACCGCCGGTCAGCCGTGTTGCGACGGCCACCGGGCGGAAGGCGGCGGGCTGTCAGACTTTGGTCAGCAGCAGCGGCACATCCAGCAACCCCGCCACACCGAACAGTTCGGCCCTGGGGGGTGGCGTGTAACCGTTGATCGCGTCAACTTGCAGGGTTCCTGCGGCAGAAGACCAATACCAGTGGGTGTTGTCGAAACGCGTTGCAGATGTTTCGAGGTTCTTGAAGATGGCTTTGATCTGCACACCATTGAGAACATTGGGCGACTTTCGCTGCATCATCGCGATTGCCCCTGCAACGAGGGCCGAGGCCCCCGAAGTCCCGCCAAATTCTGTATAAAGCCCGGCAGGATCATCCACCGCCTTTTTTCGGGTTTCGACAGCCGCAGCAAGGCTGCCTTCAACATAGCCCCTCGGGCCCGGCACATCCAACGTCACCAAACGTTGAGGTGCGAAATCGACAATCGGGATCGCGTCGCCGCTGCCGTCGCGTTTCAGGTGATGTTTCGGGTTTTCCAGATGGAAGTCAGTGGCCGAGGCTGCATCACGGTCCAGACGAATTTGATAGCGGTTGTATATCTCACCGTCATCCGAAGGGGCGGATACGGTCAGATCTGCAGAGTAGTTCGAATACCCGGACCGGGTGCCATTATAGTTGACGGCCCCCACCGAGATGATCCCGTTGGTTGGATCACCAGACAGGCTGGCAGGATAAATCAACTCGCTTCGACCGTCATTGCCAGCGGCACAGACCACCGGGATTTTCGTGCTGACCCATTTGATGATCTTGTCCAGCGCCGACCATGCCATCGAGATGTCGCGCGCGTCGCCGTCGGGTTCGTCGCGCCTCGTCTCGTGCAGGCGGGTCTTTTCGTGCGAGTCCAGACCCGGATAGAACGGCTCGGTGCCAGTGGCAGGGCGAAATCTATATCCCGGCCAATGAGCAGGGTTCGCGGCATCGCGCGGAAACAGGATGACATGCGCGCCTTTGTGGAGGGCATAAAGAAACGCCGCAATCAATTCTTCCGGGCTGGGCGAGATCGACGTCGTGATCGGAATAATCCTGCTTTTGGGATCGACCCCGTAATACGCCGCGATATTGCCGGTATTGCCGAATTGATCGGCTGCAAAGCTGGTTCCGCAGGCCAGCCCGGCACAGCTGGTGCCGTGCCCGGCATAGCGATCGTCATAGGCATCGATGTAACGTTTGACGCCAAAACCCGACCTCAGCCCGGCAATCACCCGCCGTTCCTGAGAGGTCAGGCCCGGAATGCCCAAGGGGTCCTGAATGCCCGACAGATGTTGCACCTGTTCTTCGATATGCTCGGCCCCTGCCGCAACAGTCGACCGGTCGATGTATTTGACGCCGAACGGGTGGCTGGCCAGATCAAGGGCGTCGTCCCGAATGACCCTGTCCGCCGGAACCGGTCCGGTGTCCGGCGATTTCAGGTTCGGGTGATGCGGGGCCACGCCCATGTCGATCAGGGCGATTTTCGCCTCGGCCAGAGCGGGACCTGTGAAATCCCAGGTCGCGGTATCGATTTCCGGGCAGGTCTCTCCGTCGGCTGGTAGGGGCGCCTTGACGGTCAAGGCTTTGATCGCGACCAGATGCCAGAGATAGTAATAGCGTGCGTAGTCTTCGTTTCCTGCGGTCATTTCGTCACCTCGCGTTGATCCTTAGCCCAGCCATTCGTCTTGTGCTTCGTCCATCAGTTCGTCCAGAACCTCGGTCAGGTAAGCCACGGTTTTTCTGGCCAGACTTCGCCCGGCGGCTGTGTCGCTTGGATAATGCAAACCGGCCCATTCGCGGTTTTCAGCAATCCGCTGGGCGCGGTGGAACAAAGCGACAGTGCCCGGATGTTCGGGGATCAGACGCGAGAACAGTTCGGCAATCGCGAAGGATTGGTAGGAGTGGTTCGAGGGGTAAGCCGCATGATAAGGCACCGGAAGAAAGGGCCGGATCAGCGGCTGGATAATATTGGGTCTGGGCCGGCTGAAGCGGTTCTTGTAGGTCAGGCCGATTTCATTCGTCAGTTCCAGCAGGATCGTCATCAGCGCGCGGGTCGCATCAAAGCCGCCCTTCTCGTCAATGCCCAGCGGACTGAGATATTCATCGATGCCAAAGCCTGCCTGCGCCACCATTTCCTCGCGCCGTGTTGCCTGATTTGACCACTTGAGCCGCCCTTGCAGGATCAGCAGGTATTCAGTTTCCTTCATGCTTTCGTCAGGCCCCGGTGGCGGCAGAAGATCGATATTTTCCCAGACCTTGCCCAGCAATCCGGATGCGGGCAGCATACCGATCCGGCACAGATCGCGCATCTCGCGCCAGCCGAAGGAGGCATCGCTGCCGCCGACGTCAAAATCGCTGCGGTTTCTGTTACGATTGCGATTTCTGTTTCGGTTCCGGTTTCTGTTCCGATTGCGGTTTCTATTGCGGTTTCGGTTCAGTGCGAATGCCGAAGATGCGCTCATCGCGACAGACGCCGCGCCGAGGGCAGAGCGTTTCCCGATCTCTTCGTCTTTCGCACCTTTTACACGGCTGTCAGACCTGAAGGGGTCGATGAATTCTTCGTTCTGCATGAACTCGGTAAGCTCGCGCAGTTTTTCAATATCCAGCAACTCGGGATCCAGATCATGAATGGCATTGAGGTAATCGATGAAGCTTTCCCTCTGCGCGTCGTAAATGAAATTGTCCAACGCCTTTCGATTGTCCCCCGGTGAGGCACCGAGACCACCGGTTCCGGCAAGGTTCATCAGTTTCACCACTTTGCACGAGATCAGCTCACCACGTCGGACCATCATTCCGAAACCGTTGAGCGTGGACACGTAAGACATAAGTAAACCCCCTACTTTTACCCCTACTTCAAGCGTGTTGCGGCAACCCGATCCTGGACAGGCCGCTTTCCATCAGTTGCGCGCTGAACCGTGTTGGCACCGGGAACCGGTCCTGCTGGATGCAGGCCAGCGACATGTCCGGTTCCAGGCTGGTCAACCGCTGCAAGGCGAACTCGCCTCGCTGCCGGTCACCTGCGTGCCCGTAAGCCGCAGCCAGATAGCGCATGACGGTTTTGAACTGCGGCTGAACCTCCATCACGGATTCTCCGAACCTGATGGATTTCTCGAACTCGCCATTGACCAGCGCGGCGACGCAACCGGCCCCGTCGAACAGGTGCCGGTATGGGCTGTGCCGCCCGATAAGCCGCGCCTTCTGCGCGGCTTCAACCGCCAGCGCCGGACGATCCGTGTAGCAATAGAGCATGGCGGCTGAATCCCAGCTCATCGCCCGATAAGGGCTGAGCTCGAGCGCGCGGTCGACCAGATCCTGCGCCACCGAAAACTCTCGGAACACGTAGGAGTGCACGTGGGCGACAAGGCCCAGAACGGTGCCGTTATCCGGGTCAGCCTCGACCGCGCGGCGGGCCAGATCGCGCGCCTGTGCTTCCAGCGCGGCATCCCAGGTACCGTACCGTTCGCCGACCTTGAAGGTCGTGACATAGGCCAGCCACGCCAGATAGACCGGCTTGGGATCAAGCTCGTAAGCCGCCAGAATATCGGCCTCGAGCTGGTCCAGCCCCGGCCCGGTCATGGTCAGCAGGTGATGCACGGCGGCAACGGCGGTTTTCGCCGCGTGATGGGCGGCCGGGTCGCGCATGTGACGCCCGTTCAGCAAGGCCGTCAGCAAGGCGTCGGTGGCATAACTGATGAACGACGTCAGCCCAGAGCAGTTTTGACCCAGAAAGTCACCTTGATCGGCCACTACATTCTGGCTCCAGATCACTTTCCTGTCTTCCGACCGCATTGCTGTGGCGGACACTTGCAACATGCTGCCACAGGTCGAGGCGCGGCATTGCAGGAACAGGTCAGGCCCTGCCGACAAAGGTTCCTGCGGGAACGCAATCTGCGGCACCCGGTAATCCTGAACCTCAAGCGCTTCGGTTTCGGTAAGGGATTTGGACAGCTGTTCCGCAACGATGTTGGACACGAATGCCGCGGTTTCGGAACCACCCCCTACATCCGGAGACAACAGACCGATCACGAAATTCGGGCGCGGTAAGGTGAACGACAGCTGTTCTGACCGGAAAGCCGTTGGGTTGGCGGGAACAGGAACCGGCTGTTCTTTTCCGTCCTTCTCATAGGGGACGTCGATTGTCGCGCGTGCAACTTTAAACAGCTCGAGCGAGGCACCGATATTCTTGAGATTGGGCCGCCCGATCGAGTTGAACAGGAAATCCTGCCGCCCGCGCAGCGCATTGCGCACAACGCTTGAGACCAGAACCTCGCCGGATGACCCGACGCTTTCGATGCGCGCTGCCGTGTTCACGGCGTCACCGATGATCTGCTGGTCAACCTCGAACGTGTCGCCCAGATGTATCCCAATTCGATACCCTTTGGCGTACCGGTCGGGGGCATGGGTCAGGACATCCTGCACCCCCAGCGCAGTTTCGACGGCGGCACGCGCACTTGGAAAGACGGCGCATAGCCCGTCACCGGTCAGGCCGGTCACCCGGCCCCGAAAGCTGTTAACCAGATCGCTGACGCAGTTCAGATCGCGGCGGATTCTGGCCAGCGTTTCAAGCTCGGCCTCGCGGACGGCGGCAGAGTAATCACATGCATCAAGGAACAGGATCGCCCTGAGCCGCGCCTTGGGAAGGTCGCTTGGATTGTTCAAATTCAGATTAATACCCATGATCGTGTCTCGGAACTCTTTAACTTGTTGAAATGTGCCACCGCGAAAACAGGCAGGCTGGCACGCATCAAAGGCGTGTTGCGATTGCAAATGCAGCCGACGGGTGTGAATGGCGCTGCATTGCGCGGGACGGGCCACGGGCCTGAATGGAAATCACGAGGCATTAATCGGCCCGCTGATGAGATTTGGTTTCTAAAATGCGTTAAGTTCAAAATAATAAGGGTTATTGTATTGTTTTAGTGAACTTCCGTCGACATATTTTTATTTTTGCACATATTTTTCGGTGTAATTTGGCCAATTTACCCGGCATCTGTGGCGCTTGGTGCTTGGCGGGCAAGACGGGATGATGCGGCAAGACTTCCCGTTAGGAGTGCGCGAGGGCTGACCCCGGTCAAGTCCTTGGCATTGGACCTTCCTGTTGCCGCTGAACCGGGCGGACAGTACGACGCAACAGCGGCTGACAGGTACCGGAAATCGATTCTCCAAAAAGTATCCGAACGTTGCCCGGCCCTCACCGTTTCTGCCGGTCAAGCCAGTCACCACCCTGTTTGGTGGCCCCACATGTGGCGGGATCAGATGCCTTGCACAACCTGAACGGTGCCCCAATTTGATCGGACCCGAACGTAGTTTTCTGCGATCTGCACCCTTCCAGCCCAGCCCCGAAACACCCGCGCAAAATCCCGACAACCAGCCCAAACCGGCCCCCGTGCAAGGGTGTCACCGCCCGCAGGCCCCGATTTTCCGGGAATCATTCACCTGACAACTAAATCCTTTGCCTCAGGCCCGATGCGCCGGGTTTCACCCTTGTCATCGCCGAAAATCCACGCCAAGGGCGGTGCATGAGGTTCGATACGATCATATTGGGCGCCGGAGCGGCAGGCATGATGTGCGCGGCCCGTTGCGGTGGGCGGGTGCTGGTGATCGACCACGCCAAGGCGCCGGGCGAGAAAATCCGCATCTCGGGCGGAGGTCGGTGCAATTTCACCAATATGTATGCAGGCCCGGACAACTTCCTGTCGCAAAACCCGCATTTCTGCAAGTCCGCGCTGGCCCGGTTTACGCAGTGGGATTTTGTCGATCTGGTGAACCGGCACGGCATCGGATGGCATGAGAAAACGCTGGGGCAGTTGTTCTGTGATGGCTCTTCAAAGCAGATCATCCAGATGTTGCTGGACGAGATGAGCCGCGCCGGTGCCGAGCTGTGGGTGCAGACCGCGCTGCGTGATCTGCGCAAGGATGGCACCGGATTCGCGCTGGAGGTCGAGCGTGAGGGGCAGCGCCTGCATCTGACCTGTGCCAATCTGGTATTGGCCACGGGGGGCAAATCCATCCCCAAGATGGGCGCGACCGGGCTGGCCTATGACATTGCCCGGCAGTTTGGCCTGCGGGTGACCGACACCCGCGCGGCGCTGGTGCCATTCACCTTTTCGGATGGCCGGTTCAAGGACCTGTCCGGTGTTTCCCTGCCCGTGCGGCTTTCCAACAAACGCACAAGTTTTGACGAAGCGCTGTTGTTCACCCATCGCGGCCTCAGCGGGCCGTCCGTTTTGCAGCTGTCCTCTTTTTGGCGCGAAGGTGAGGAGATCGGCGTGAACCTGATCCCCGAACTGCCCCTGTTCGATCTGCTGCGTGCGCAACGGCAAAACGCCGGGCGCAAGGCGCTGACAACGGAACTGGCGCGGCATCTGCCGTCCCGGCTGGTCGAGTATCTGAGCCAAGTCATTCCGATGTCCGGCAATCTGGCCGATCAGTCGGACGCGAAGCTGTCTGAACTGGTCGCGGCCCTGTCTGACTGGCGGTTGGTACCGTCGGGAACCGAAGGGTATCGCACTGCCGAGGTCACACTGGGCGGAATAGATACCGATGATCTGTCGTCGAAAACGATGGAGGCCAAGGATGTCCCTGGCCTCTATGCGATTGGCGAAGCGGTGGATGTCACCGGGTGGCTTGGCGGCTACAACTTTCAATGGGCGTGGTCATCAGGCCATGCCGCAGGTGTTGCCATTGCCGCCAGGCATTAACCTACACTTCCGTTTGCGCGGCATTAACCTACGACGTTGTAGCCGCGACCGCGCATGCAGTTGCGCACGATCACTTCCTGGTTCTGGGTGTTGCTGATCGCACTGGCACCCACACCGACCAGAGCACCGGCCGCCGCCGCACGGCCAAGATCGCTGGCGCTGTTGTCGATAATTGCCGTGGTTGCCGCAGCACCGGCCGCGCCGATGGCGGCAGCGCCCGCGGTGTTGCTGTCCAGCGTCGGACGGGACCGCGCCAGCGCCTGACAATTGGCCAGATCGGACTGGTAGTTCGGCCCCACAGGCCCGTCGATGATAGGAACATAATTCGCCCCGCTATTGGCACAGGCCCCGGCCAGCGCAACGACGGGAAGGATGGAGAGAATTTTGCGTGCAGACATTTCCGCTTCCTCTTTATTGAACTTAAGGTGACGCAACCTCAATTCCAACAAAGTGTCAATCTGACTGAAAAATGTCCACACGTACCGGCAGGCTGTTGCAGGTGCGGTGTTAGCCCAGCCGTTTTTGCACCTGCGCTGTGAAATCGTCGCCACGCTGTTCGAAATTGTCATATTGATCGAAACTTGCTGCTGCCGGGGCCAGCAGAACGGTCTCGCCCGCCTGTGCATCCGCCATGGCCTGCGCCACTGCCGCCTCCATCGTGGTACAAACCTGTGCGTCGGACGTCAGTTGCATCGCAAAGCCCGCCGCCTCACGACCGATAACATAGGCTTTGATCACCTGATCCGCTGCTGCGTTCAGGGCTGCGACACCGCCTTCCTTTTCAAGGCCGCCACAGATCCATCGGATCTTTTTGAACGCCATAAGCGCTTTCAGGGCGCTGTCGACATTGGTCGCCTTGGAGTCGTTGACATAGGTAACCCCGTCGGCCTCGGCGATGATCTGGCTGCGGTGGGGCAGGCCCGGGAACGAGTGCAGCGCGTCTTCGATCACGCGTGGCGCAAGGCCCAGCGACCGGCAGGCCGCATACGCCGCGCAGGCGTTCTGGTGGTTATGGGCACCGGGAAGGCCCTTGATCGCGCGCAGGTCGATGGACCCGGCCTGCCGCCCCTTGCGGTATTCCGACAAAAACCCCTTGCGCGCAAAGACCTGCCATCCCGGCCCCGTCAGCTTTCGCGTTACCGAGATACGAATTACGCGGTCATCCGCTGGCCCTTCGGCCAGTTGGCCAGCAAGAAAGGCGCCTTCGGTTTCATCGATGCCGACGATCGCGCGGTCCGGGCCGCCTTCGGCAAAGAGGCGCCGTTTGGCCGCGAAATATCCCCCCATGCCGCCGTGGCGGTCCAGATGATCTGGCGAAAGGTTGGTGAACACCGCCACATCCGGGGTCAGCGCACGGGCCAGTTCCGTCTGATAGCTGGAAAGTTCCAGCACCACGACCGAACCATCGCCACCCGGATCGATATCCAGAACACCGCGCCCGATATTTCCGGCCAGCTGCGCCTCGCGCCCGGCCTCGGTCAGGATGTGATGGATCAGAGCAGCAGTGGTTGATTTCCCGTTCGAGCCGGTGACCGCGATGACCCGTGGTGGAGTGTCATAGTTGCTCCATTCCGGCCCCGCAAAAGAGCGGAAGAACAGCCCGATATCATTGTCCACAGGCACGCCTGCGTCCAAGGCTGCGGCAACCACGGGGTTGGGTTCGGGATAAAGATGCGGAATGCCCGGCGAAACGATGAGCGTGGCAATGGTGTCAAACGCCCCCTGTTTGCGCAGGTCGGCACAGGAGAATCCTTCGCCCTCGGCTATGGCGCGAGCTGTCGGGTTGTCATCCCAGCAGACCGGCTCCGCCCCGCCTGCGCGCAAGGCGCGTGCGGTTGCCAGGCCGGACCGGCCCAATCCCAGAACCGCAACTTTCTGCCCTGAAAAGCCTTTGACCGGGATCATTCTACCCACCTTCTTTGATTTGGATTTGGAGGCCACACTGCACTGAAGAAAATCACAATGACAAGGGGCGTGTCAGGCTCGCGCTGCGGCGCGAGCCGGGCCCAACAGGTGGCAGGAGGGCCGCAGGCCCTTCGAACCTGGCGGGAGCGTTACCGGACCTTCAGCGTTGCCAGACCGATCATCGCCAGGATCAGCGAGATGATCCAGAAGCGGATGACGATGGTAGGCTCGGCCCAGCCCTTTTTCTCATAATGATGATGGATCGGGGCCATCAGGAAAACCCGCTTGCCGGTGCGTTTGAAGTAGAGAACCTGAATGATCACGCTCAGCGCCTCGACCACGAACAGGCCGCCGACGACGGCCAGAACCAGCTCGTGCTTGGTGGCCACGGCAATAGCGCCCAGCGCGCCGCCCAGTGCCAGCGATCCGGTATCCCCCATGAACACCGCCGCCGGGGGGGCGTTGTACCACAGAAATCCCAGACCCGCACCAAAGAGCGCAGAGGTGAAGATAAAGATCTCACCCGTGCCCGGCACGTAATGCACGTCGAGATATTCGGTAAAGTCGACGCGGCCCACGGCATAGGCGATCACACCCAGTGTCGAGGCGGCGATCATCGCTGGCATGATGGCCAGACCGTCCAGACCGTCGGTCAGGTTAACCGCGTTGGCGGCCCCTACGATCACGACAATCGAGAACGGGATATAGAAGATACCCAGATTGACCAGCGTGTCCTTGAACACCGGCACGGCCAGTTGATTCTGCAACGCTTCGGGGTGGTGCAACGTCGCCCAGAGCGCGGCCAGCACCGCGATGATCACGCCCAAGGCAAGGCGCATCCGCCCCGGAACGCCCTTGGTGTTCTGTTTCGACACCTTGGCATAGTCATCCGCGAATCCGATGGCCGCATAAGACAGGGTCACGAAAAGCACCATCCAGACGTAAGGGTTGTCCAGACGTGCCCAGACGAGGGTCGAGGTCACAAGAGCACCGACAATCAGCAACCCGCCCATTGTTGGCGTGCCTGCCTTGGAAAAATGCCCCTCGGGGCCATCATTGCGGATCGGCTGGCCCTTGCCCTGCTTTCTGCGCAGCACGTTGATCAGGGGCTTTCCGAAGATGAACCCAAAGATCAGTGCCGTCATGAAGGCACCGCCTGCGCGGAAGGTGATATACCGGAAGAGGTTCCAGAAATCCCCGCCATCCGACAGGGCGGTCAACCAGTACAGCATGACAATACCTTTCTCACACGAGGCGCATGGGCGTGATCACCCGTCAAGCGCGCCCCCTTGCCCCATTTTGCGCAGACCGTCAACAATCGAGGCCAATCCCATGCTGAGAGAGCCCTTGGCCAGAACAGTATCGCCGTCCCTGACCAGCGACGGCAACCGTCCGGCCATCTCGGCGCTGGTTTCGGACCAGAGACCGCGTTTGGCAGGGGGCAGCGCGTGGTGCAGTGCCCGCATCAACGGGCCGATACAATGCACCTGATCGACATGTGCCATCGCTTCGGCATCGGCCATGGCGGCGTGCATCGCCACTTCCTGTGTGCCCAGCTCTTTCATGTCGCCCAGAATGGCGATGCGGCGTTTGCCTTGTGAGGCAGCGAGTACATCCAGCGCGGCCTCCATCGAGGTCGGGTTGGCGTTATAGCTGTCATCCAGCAGTTCGATCTGCCCGCCGCCGGGCAGAGGAATGCTTTCCCGTACGCCGCGCCCTTTGACCGGGGACCATGCGCGCAGACCTGCGACGGCGTCATCGAGATCAACACCCAATTCAACGCAGGCTGCCAAGGCCCCCAGCGCGTTCATGGCGAAATGCGTACCGGCAGAGTTCACCTCAAATCGGATTACCTGTTCACCAACGGCTGCCTCGGCTTTCACGGTGTTCGCCGCCTGCTGAACGTCGGTCAGCCGGTAATCCGTTGCGCCTTGGCCGAAATCCACGATTCCGGCCCCCTGCCCAAGCGCCGTTTGGCGCAGGATGTCTGCGTGGTCGATATCTGCATTGACGATTGCCGCGCCACCGGGTTCGAGCCCTTCAAAGATCGCTGCTTTTTCATGGGCGATACCAGCGACGGACTCGAAGGCTTCCAGATGCACCGCCGCTACGGTTGTAACCAGCGCCACATGCGGGCGGGCCTGCCGGGCCAGCGGGGCAATCTCGCCCGGATGGTTCATTCCGATCTCGATCACTGCGAATTCAGTGTTACACGGCATCCGTGCAAGGGTCAGCGGAACGCCCCAGTGGTTGTTGTAACTGGCCACGCTGGCATGGGTTTTGCCTTGTGTTTCGAGGATCACGGCCAGCATTTCCTTGGTCGATGTCTTGCCGACACTGCCGGTCACCCCCACCACACGCGCATTCGTTCTGGCGCGTGCCGCCTGCCCCAAAGCCTCGAGCCCCGCCTGAACATCATCGACGATCAGCAGTGGTGCGTCTGGCGATACGTTGTCGGGAATATGCGAGACCAAAGCCGCGCCCGCGCCTTTCTCAAGCGCTTGGGCCACGAATTCATGCCCGTCCCGCGCCGCTTTCAGCGCAACAAACAGATCACCGGGTTGAAGGGTTCGCGTGTCGATGGAGACACCGTCAGCGGTCCAATCGGTCGTGACCCGCCCGCCCGTTGCCTGAGCGGCCTCGGATGCTGTCCAGAGCGTCATGCGACCCTCCCGTCCAGCGCGGCGACGGAAATGCTGGCCTGTTCCACATCATCAAAGGGCAGTACCTGATCGCCGACGACCTGCCCGGTTTCGTGGCCCTTGCCCGCAATCAGCAGTGCGTCGCCGGGTTGCAGGGCATTGATGCCGCGCAGAATGGCTTCGGCGCGGTCGCCGACCTCGGTCACGCTGACGTCGCCCGCTGCCTCGAGTGCACCTGCCATGACGGCGGCGCGGATGGCGGCGGGGTCTTCGCTGCGCGGGTTGTCATCGGTGACGAAAACCATATCCGCATAGTTCGAGGCCGCCCTGCCCATCAGCGGGCGTTTCGTGGCATCGCGGTCGCCGCCCGCGCCGACAATGGCAATCAGGCGGCCCATCACATGCGGACGCAGCGCCTTGAGGGCGGTGGCCACGGCGTCGGGGGTGTGTGCGTAATCCACAAAAACTGTCGCGCCGTTGTCGCGGGTTGCGGCCAGCTGCATACGCCCGCGCACGGTGGTCAGATGCGGCAGTGTTTCAAAAACCCGTTCGGGGCTGTCGCCCGCAGCAATCACCAGACCGCAAGCCAGCAGGATGTTTTCGGCCTGGAACCCTCCGATCAGGTTCAGGCGGGTCTGGAAGGTCCGGCCCTGCCACGCAAATCGCAGGTCCTGCCCGGTGGCATCGAACCGCTGGTTGATCAGGCACAGATCGGCGTCGCCCAACCCGACGGTCAGCACCGATTGACCGCGCGCCTCGGCGATCCGGCGGACCCGAGACCCCTTGGGATCGCTCAGATTGATAACCGCGGTGCCATCCTGTGGCAGAACCCGGTCGAACAACCCGGCCTTTGCTGCGAAATACGCTTCAAAAGTCTCGTGGTAATCCAGATGGTCCTGCGTGAAGTTCGAAAACCCGGCAGCGGTCAGGTGCACGCCATCCAGGCGGCGCTGTTCGAGGCCGTGGGACGAGGCCTCCATCGCGGCATGGGTCACGCCGTTTTCGGCGGCTTCCGCCAGACAGCGATGCAGGGTGATCGGCTCGGGCGTAGTATGGGCCAGCGGTGCTGTCCATGCCCCTTCGACACCGGTTGTCCCAAGGTTGACGGCGGCATGGCCCAGTTCGGTCCAGATCTGGCGCACAAAGGTGGCAACCGAGGTTTTTCCGTTTGTTCCGGTGACCGCGACAATGGTCTGCGGCATCGCGCCGAACCACAGGGCGGCGGCCCCGGCCAGCGCCTGACGCGGGTCTTCGACAACCACCAGCGCCGCATCCGACACCGCAAGTTCAGCTGCTGCGATTCTCGCCCCTTCGGCATCGGTCAGGATGGCGGCGGCCCCCATGCGCAGGGCGTATTGGATGAACGAACCACCATGAACCCGCGTGCCGGGAAGGGCTGCAAACAGGAAACCGTCTTTCACCTCGCGGCTGTCAACGGCCAGCCCGGTGATCTCGGGGTTTACCCCGCCTCGCGCGGTCAGGGCCAGTTGGCTGAGTTTCTTTGACCTTGTGCCCATGACCCACCTCTTGCCGGACAGCCTAGTTTGAGGTCAGCGTTATAGCAGCGCCCGCCTCAGGCTCAAGCCGGGGACGCAAGCCCAGCAGAGGTGCCACGCGACCAATAAGTTCGGCAGCTACAGGCACTGCTGTCCAGCCTGCAGTTCGGCGTTTTTCGCCGTATGCCACGATCGAGGGTTCATCCAGCGTGACGATCAGAACATATTTCGGATCGTAGGCCGGGAAGATCGTTGCGAAAGTGGCGATGACCTTGTCTTCGTAGTACCCGCCGCGTGGCTTGGGCTTGTCTGCCGTGCCGGTCTTGCCAGCCACGTCATACCCTTGCACTTCGCCAAAGCTGGCAGTGCCATCCGTCACCACCTTGCGCAGCATTTTCTGCGCCTGACGCGCGGTTCCCTGCGACATCACGCGGGGGCCGTATTGCGGGCCGTTCTGGCGCAGGATGGTCGGGCTGACATAGTGCCCGCCATTGGCAATCGCCGCATATCCCGCCGCCAGATGCATCGGGCTGGTTGACAGGCCATGGCCGTAGGAGATGGTCACGGTGCTCAGCTCGCCCCATTTCTTCGGCATCAGCGGCACACCACCCTTGGCTTCGACAATCTCGAACGGAGTCGGTTCGAACATGCCGAGCGCATTCAGAAAGTCCTGCTGCCGCTGCGCACCGATCTGCAACGCCAGACGCCCGGTGCCACGGTTCGAGCTGTGGACGATCACATCCGCCACGCTGATCTTGCCGTAATTCTTGCCGTTAAATTCACCAATCGGGAAGCGCCCGATCTTCATCGGGCCGGATGTATCGATGATGGTGTTCGAGTTTACCAGCCCAAGCTCGACCGCCTGCGCGGCGGTGAAAATCTTGAAGACCGACCCCAGTTCGTACACGCCTTGCACATAGCGGTTGAACAGCGGGCTGTCTGAGGGATCAAACCCCGAGGTCGGCGGGCGCGGACGATCATTGGGATCGAATGAGGGCAGCGAGGCGGCGGATACAACCTCGCCCGTATGCGCATTCATCAGAACCGCCGACGCGCCCTTGGCATTCATGATCTTCATACCGCCATAGAGCACTTGTTCGACCGCGGCCTGAATGGTCAGGTCCAGCGACAGTTGCAGCGGCTTGTTGCCGTTGGCGGGATCGCGCAGATAGTCGTCAAACTGCTTTTCCACCCCGGCCACACCGATCACCTCGGCGGCGCTGACGCCCTCGCGGCCAAAGCCGGAGCCGCCAAGGATGTGCGCGGCCAGCTTGCCATTGGGATAGAGGCGCATTTCGCGCGGGCCAAACAGGATGCCGGGATCACCGATGTCGTGCACGGCCTGTTTCTGTTCGGGCGAGATGCGTTTCTTGATCCACAGGAACTTGCGGTTGCCGGTGAAGTCCTTGACCAGACGCTCTTTATCCAGATCGGGGAAGATCGCGACCAGCTGATCTGCTGCCGCAATCGGGTCGATCATCAGCGGTGGCTGCGCGTAGACGGAATAAGTGTCCAGATTGGTTGCCAGAATGCGCCCTTCGCGGTCGACGATATTGGCGCGCTGCATGGCAATCGCAGCCCCCGGCGCATTGGCCAGCGGCTCCTGCGCCTCGGACGTTGCCAACATACCCATGCGGACGCCAACCACCGTGAAAGCGCAAAAGAAGAACAACCCCAGCACCAGCAGACGCCCTTCGGCGCGGGCGCGGGCGCGGTCTTTCATGTCTTCGTGGCGCTTGCGGATGTTTTCACGCTCGATCGCCTTTGGGTTTTCGCCCCGAGCGCGGGCGTCAAGGATACGGGCCAGTGGGCGAAGGGGCGTGCGTGTCATGGGATCTGCACCTCGCCCAAGGCCTGAACGTCGGTGATGGCCTGCAATTCAATCGGGTCAACGATGGGCAGGTCAGGATCCTCGGCAAAGGCAATCTGATCGGCGCGCCCGAACTGTTCGGCCCGCAGAGGCAGCAGACCAAGACGTTCAAAATTCAGGTCTGCCAGCTCTCGCAGCCGGTCGGGGCGGTTCAAATAGGCCCATTCGGCGTTCAGGACCGCCAGCCGCACCTGCGCCATGCCGATCTCGCGTTGCAGGGATTGCGTTTCCTTCACCACCTGTTGGGTGCGATAATTCTCCTGATAGGCCCAAAGCGCCAATCCGAACACGGACAGGGCAGTCAACACATACAAAACACTCTTCATCTTGCCCTTCCCCCAAGTTGAGGCGTTCCAATGGCGCGGGCCTCAATTTCCCCCGCCGGAGCATCGGTACGGATCGCAACACGCAGCTTGGCCGAGCGCGCGCGCGGGTTTTCCTGCAATTCCTGTTCGTCGGGCCCCACCGCCTTGCGGGTCTTCAGCGTGAATTGCGGCTGGTCCTGTTCCATCTCGGGCGCATAGCGGTTCGCACGCCCTGTCTTGCCCGCGCGCGACTGAAAGAACCGTTTGACCATCCGGTCCTCGATGGAATGGAAGGTGACAACGGCCAGCTGCCCACCAGGTTTCAGCGCACGTTCGGCAGCCATAAGGCCCTGAAACAGCTCTTCATATTCGGCATTCACCGCGATCCGCAGGCCCTGAAAACTGCGCGTTGCGGGATGCGATTGCCCCGGTTTCGGACGCGGCAGACAGGATTCGACAATCTCGGCCAGTCGCAGGGTTGTTGTGATCGGCGCCTCGGTTCGTGCCCTGACAATCGCCTTGGCAATCCGGCGGCTGGCGCGTTCTTCGCCATAGTGGAACAGGATATCGGCCAGTTGCGCCTCGGTCGCGGTGTTTACCAGATCGGCGGCGCTTTCGCCTTGCTGGCTCATCCGCATATCCAGCGGACCGTCCTTCATGAAGGAAAACCCGCGCTCGGCCTGATCCAGCTGCATCGAGGACACGCCAAGATCCAGTACAACGCCGTCCAGGTCCTGCGCGTATTCGTCCATGCGCGAGAATACGCCGGGCTGCATCACCAGCCGGTCGCCGTAATCCTGCGCCCAATCTGCCGCCATTTCAAAGGCCAGCGGATCTCGGTCTACACCGATAACCTTGTCCGCCCCGGCCTCCAACAGCCCGCGCGTGTAGCCGCCCGCGCCAAACGTGCCGTCCAGCCAGATGCCAGTGACCGGCGCAACCGCAGCCAGCAAGGGGCGCAGCAGAACGGGAATATGTGGTTTTTCTGATGAGGACGCAGCGCCGGCCATGCCGTTACGCATCCCCGGTGCCATCTAGGAACTGCATCGGATCAAAATCGTCAGGCAGATCATCCATCCATTCTTCGGTCTTGGCCAGTTCCTCGACCTCGTAGGTCTCGGGTTTCCATATCTGAAAGGTGTCACCTGCGGCAATAAAGAACGCCTCGCCTTCCAGACCGATCTTGCTGCGCAGCTTGGCGGGCAGCACAAGACGTCCGGTTTCGTCCACGTTGGTCGGGAAGGACTGACCGTGGAACATGCGCTGCAACATCCGCCGCTGCATCGAGCCACGCGGCAGGGCATCGATCTTGGCATCAACCTCGTCAATCGCCTGCATGGTATAACATTCAAGGAACTTGCGGCGGTGGTCACCATAGACAATCACCAGTTCAGGGTTGTCACCGGGCTGCCAGTTGGGATCGGACGATTCAAGCACACGGCGAAACGAGGCCGGGATCGACACCCTGCCCTTCGTATCCACCTTGTGGTGGCTCTCACCTCTAAACCTGCGCGCCAAGACGACTGTCCCTTTCGCTTGCGCCCCACCTTGAATTCACGGCCCCCCCGGATGAAAAACGGCGGGTTGATCTGCTGCCACTGATCAACCCGCCGCATTGACCCGCTAAGCGGGATGTCCAGCTGCGCGCGCCACCTGGGGGGATGTCTGCTCGCCCGCGCGCCGGATCTCTTGGTTGATGAAAGCGAGATGCCTGTATGAAACCTGAATATTTTTGGTCGGGGTCGTTTGGTGCCCCTGCTGCCTCGTCCTCATCGGATGTATTAGGGATGACATGGGAATTCATGGAAATCAATAGGAAACTTGCGCAGCGTGTCATGAGGAACACGGCCAGAGCGGAATATCATTGAAGGATTCGAGTCCCAGGACACCAGTTTTAGCGTGTGATGAAAAACACACCCCTATATATAGAAAATTCTGCGGCCGAATTTTTTCCCGCGATTTCCCAAGAATTTTGCCTGCTTTTCTTTTGGACTGGAAATATTAGCCCCAAATGCACAATCAGCCCTTCGAATCGTTCAGAATTTCGGATCGCTTTCCGGCAATCTCCCCCACGCGACCACATCGCCCCATGATTTCCCACGAGCGATTTACCCATGCCTTGTCAACATCAGAACGGATATGTTTTGCCCATTTTCCCGCCGAGCGCGCTCAATTCAAAGGCAGGCCGCCGTGAAGAGCCAGATGTCGTCGCAAAAGCTGACCTAGGGTCGACCCCATATTTTCAAGGCGCATCGCGGCAGGAAGAAAAAACTGAGCCAATCTATGCATTTGCTGCATAGCAGCATTGATGTCGTGACCTATTGTGCAATTGCAGCATTTGCCTATCTTCAGTCTCAAGCAAGGGCCGGACGATACCGGCAAGACAAAAAGATACGGATGAAGAGCATGGCAGTCGCAAGCACGCATACAGCAGTAAAGAACGCACCGGCGTTTGGTTTTGGCGCAGTTTTGGAAAACGCAAAAACCCGGTTCGTGCGCTATCGCCTGTACCGCCAGACCGTCAATGAACTGTCCGCTCTGTCGAACCGCGAGCTGGCCGATCTTGGCCTGCACCGCTCGATGATCCGCCGCGTTGCCATGCAGGCAGCGAACGAACAATCCGCGCGATAAGCGCAACACGCATACTGAGATCAGGCCCTTCCTCCTCCCTTAGGGTCTGTAATCAGCGGCAGCGTCTTCCTCCTCCCTGACGTTGCCGCACCTTATACCGGCCTCAACCTGCCGGACACGGATACATCGGGGCTTCCTCCTCCCTGCTCTGATGTTGAAAGCGCGCGGCGATGTCTTCCTCCTCCCTGACATCGCCGCGTCTTCCTCATACCGGGTTCAAACCCGGGTTCGCATACATCAGGGCTCTCCTCCTCCCTGCTCTGATGTTGACAAGACGGCGGTTCCCTCTCCTCCTCCCTGGGAACCGCCGTTTTTTGTTTTTCAGACACTGGTGTAGGATTGCATCCTGACTTCTGATGCGGAGGACGCCATGGCCGCCTATTTCATTGCGCAGATCAACATTCACGACCCCGACGGGTACCAGGGCTATCTGGCAGGTTTCATGCCGATCTTCGACCGCCACGGCGGTCGCCTGCTGACGGTCTCATCCAAACCGGTCGAACGGATCGAAGGCGATTGGCCAGAAGGCGGGATTGTGTTGATGGAGTTTCCGGATCTTGCAGCGGCGAACGCCTGGAAGGACGACCCGGATTACATCGAACTGGCGAAGATCCGAAAGGCCACCGCAACCACCAATCTGGTTCTGGTCGACGGGATATGACGCCTCAGAACGGGACGTCATCCTTGTTGGTCAGAAAACGCGAGACCACTTTCTTGATGCCCGCCTTGTCGAAATCGACCTCGACCTTGTCACCTTCGATCCCGATCACCGCGCCGTAGCCGAATTTCTGGTGAAACACCCGTTCGCCCAGCGTGAAACTGGCCAGTGCGGTGGCGTCGATCACCGTGTTGCGGCTTTCGCGGGGTTGCGACATGCCATATTGGCCCTGCCGCGCCTGCAACCGTCTCCAACCCGGTGAGTTATAGACATTGGCTTCGGCCGCGCGGGTTTCTATGCCCGCCGTCTGATGCCCACCGCCATAAAGGCCCGGAGGTGTCAGCACCTCGACATGGTCTTCGGGCAACTCGTCAATGAAGCGCGAGGGCATCGAGTTCTGCCATTGCCCGAATACCCGCCGGTTGGCGGCGAAGGAAATCGTACAAACCTCTTCGGCACGGGTGATGCCGACATAGGCCAGACGGCGTTCTTCCTCGAGCCCTTTGAGGCCGGTTTCGTCCATCGACCGCTGCGAGGGGAACAGCCCGTCTTCCCAGCCCGGCAGGAAGACGACGGGAAACTCCAGCCCCTTGGCCGCGTGCAGGGTCATGATCGAGACTTTAGCGCCGTCACCATCCTGCTCATTGTCCATGACCAGGCTGACATGTTCCAGAAACCCTTGCAGGTTTTCGAAATTGTCCAGTTGGTTGACCAGTTCCTTGAGGTTTTCCAGACGCCCCGGCGCTTCGGGGGTCTTGTCGTTCTGCCAATGGGCCGTATAGCCGGATTCGTCGAGAATGATCTGGGCCAGTTCGATATGGGTATGCTCGGGCGCGCCATATCGGATAGGCGAAACCCCATCATCGATAACAGTGTCATCATCGACCTCAATCAGGGGACCGCGTGTCATCGCATTCCACCGGGCTAACCCGTCGATCAATTCGCGCAGCGCTTTGCCGCCCTTGCCCTTGATCAGCCCATTGTCGACTGCGATCCGGGCACCTTCGACCAGAGACACGCCGTTCTCACGCGCCACAATCTGAATGGTCTGCTGCGCCTTGTCGCCCAATCCGCGTTTCGGCGTATTCACGATCCGCTCGAACGCCAGATCATCCTCGGGGCTGGTCACCAGTCGGAAATAAGCCATGGCATCGCGGATCTCCATCCGCTCGTAGAAACGCGGGCCGCCGATCACCTTATAGGGCAGACCGATGGTCAGGAACCGGTCCTCGAAGGCGCGCATCTGGTGCGAGGCACGGACGAGAATCGCCATCTCATCAAGGTTCATCGGACGGATACCGCGCGTCCCGCCCTGCATCGCGTCGATTTCCTCACCGATCCAGCGGGCCTCTTCCTCGCCATCCCAATGGCCGATCAGGTTGACCTTGTGGCCGTCTTTGGCATCGGTCCACAGCTCTTTACCCAAACGGCTTTCGTTGCCCCGAATGACGTTGGAAGCCGCCGCCAGAATATGTGGGGTCGAGCGATAGTTTTGTTCCAGCCGCACTACGTAGGCACCGGGAAAGTCCTTTTCAAACCGCAGGATGTTACCCACCTCGGCCCCGCGCCAGCCATAGATCGACTGGTCGTCATCGCCCACGCAGCAGATGTTCTTGTGCCCCCCGGCCAGCAGGCGCAACCACAGGTACTGGGCAACGTTGGTATCCTGATACTCATCCACAAGGATGTAGCGGAACCAGCGCTGGTATTGTTCCAGAACATCTGGATGGGTCTGAAAAATCGTGACCATGTGCAACAGCAGGTCGCCGAAATCCACCGCATTCAGCTCGCGCAGGCGGGTCTGGTATTGAGCATAGAGCTCAATGCCCTTGTTGTTATAGGCCCCGGCATCCGCCACAGGCACCTTGTCGGGCGTCAGCGCACGGTTTTTCCAGTCGTCGATGATCCCCGCCAGCATCCGCGCCGGCCAGCGTTTGTCATCGATATTGGCGGCCCGAACCAATTGCTTGAGCAGGCGCAGCTGGTCGTCGCTGTCCAGAATGGTGAAGTTCGATTTCAGATCGACCAGCTCCGCGTGGCGGCGGAGCAGTTTGACGCATATGGAATGGAAGGTGCCCAGCCATGGCAATCCTTCAGCTGGCTGGCCCAGCAAGCGGCCTACTCGTTCTTTCATCTCGCGCGCGGCCTTGTTGGTGAAGGTCACCGACAGAATCTCGTTCGGGCGCGCGCGCGCCGTGTTGAGCAGATGCGCAATCCGGGCCGTCAGCGCCTTGGTCTTGCCAGTCCCCGCCCCGGCCAGCATCAGAACCGGGCCGTCCAGACGTTCGACCGCGTCACGTTGCGCCGGGTTCAGATCATCCAGATAGGGCGAAGGGCGCACGGCCATAGCCCGCGCCGACAGGGATGCGCCTTCGAAGGCGTCCATTTCGTCAAAACTGCTCATGCCCCCAAACTACGCCGGATGATCGCCAAGGGAAAGAGTTTGTTCACGGCTTGTTCGCGGGGATTTTTCACGTCTTTTTGCATTCAATTCTAAACAAAGATGCCGCTGCCCTGTAGGGCTGTTAACCCTCTGTCAAGTCCTGACCCGGATGCTGGTTCCATGGCTGCGGGAGTGGAACAGATGGAAGCGACGGAACTGGCGGGCGGGTCGTCACGGCTGAAACTTGTGGGTGTGACCTTTATTCTGATCGCGCTGACAGCGGCAGCGGGATGGGGCATCTATGCTGCCCCTGCCCCGGTTGTAGACCGCATGTTGGAATCGGACCTGCGAAAAGACGCCATGCGGCTAAGCCGTCAGGTCGAAAGCCATCTGAACAATCTGGATGCAACGTTTCGGTTCCATGAGTTAAACGAGCATGACGCGGAATTCCTGATGCTGTTGCCCGAAACCTCGGATATTTATCGGTTCAAGCTGTTTGACGCATCCGGTCAGGTGTTCTGGTCGACCCGTGCAAACGATATTGGGGCCGTGAATACAAAACCTTACTTCCAGTCGGTCGTCGCCGCCGGAAGGGTCTACTACAACCACGAAGAAAAGCCCGCGACAGAGGTTGATTCATTTGACAACGACCCCGCTAAGCGAACCGGCCCGGGCAGCCGCCATGTGGCCGAAGTCTATACGCCGATCACCGTGGATGGCGTATTCCTGGGCGCTATCGAGTTCTATTCGGACATCACCGATCTCAGGACCCTGTTCATTACCCGTGTGCGTTGGTCGTTGGTGTTTCTTAGCGGTGTCGCGCTGCTGGCACTGACCACTGTCATCCTGATTGTCCACCGCACCAACCGCCGCCAGATGCGTGATCTGCGCAAACGGGCCGTGAAAGAACGCGAACTGATGGGAGAGCAGCTTCGCCTGGCGCGCGAGGTGCGCCTGCTGGGCGAGTTGAACGAGTGGTTGCAATCAAGCCGCTCACTGGATGAGCTTTTCGACATGGTGGCCCGCTTTATGACCCATATCCTGCCCGAGGCTGAGGGCAGCGTGTACGTCTATTCCAACTCGCGCGATGTGCTGGACGGATGTGCCAGCTGGAACGGGGGAACGCATAAATCTCATATCCATCCGGAAGGATGCTGGGGTTTGAGGCGCGGCCGGACTTATGAGTTCGGTGCCTCAGAGATCGATTTTGTCTGCGAACATGCCGAACCGCATGACGGACGGCCCTATTTCTGTTTTCCCATTCTGGCCCACGGGGAAACCGTTGGTCTGTTGCATCTGCGTGCAGCTGAGGGGCGTGAAGCCTGTTTCCATAAAAGCCGCAAGCTGGCGCAGCTGTGCGCCGAACAGATCAGCATGGCAATCGCCAATGTCCGTATGCGCGATCAACTGCATGACCAGTCGGTGCGCGACCCGCTGACCGGGCTGTTCAACCGCCGCCACATGACCGAGACATTGCGCAAGGCCATCAGCCGCAGCCAGCAGACCGGCGCAGCGCTGAGCCTGATTGCCGTGGACGTGGACCACTTCAAGAAATTCAACGACACGCACGGTCATGACGCCGGAGACATGGTGTTGCGTGCCGTCGGCGCGGCGCTGGAACAGGGTTGCGACCGGGACGAGATCGCCTGCCGCATCGGCGGCGAGGAATTCATGCTGATTCTGCCCGACAACAGCCCCGAAGATGCCATGACCCGTGCCGAGCAGTTGCGCCAGTCGGTCGAGGCGGTCATTGTCCGCTATGGTGAAAAGGCCCTGCCCCGTATCACAATCTCGGTCGGGGTCGCGCATTACCCCGCCCACGGCACCATGCCGCAGGATTTGATGCGTGCCGCGGATGATGCGCTGTATGTCGCCAAGGACAAGGGGCGCAATCAGGTTCACGTCGCCGCCGGGGCGCTGGAGCAGGCAAGGCGCGTTCCTGCAACGGGTAAACGCCCATCGCCGGAAGCCGCTTGAAAACCTTGCCGAATCGCCCCGCAGGCCGGATCAATCCTTATGGGCCTGCACAGTACCTATCCCGGCATACCCGATCTGAAACGCCGCGCACGCCGTCGGCTGCCGCACTTCGTGTGGGAATATATCGACAGTGGCACCGGGATTGAAACGACGCGGCATCGCAATCGAAAGGCGCTGGATGATGTCCGTCTGAGCCCCTCGATCCTGCATGGGGACCTTGAATTCGATACGTCAGTGAAAATCTTGGGCGGCACCTGTCCTTTGCCCTTCGGTATTGCGCCGATCGGGATGTCCGGTCTGGTCTGGCCTGATGCGGAGCGGTAGCTGGCACAGGCCGCCGCCAAAGCAGGCATTCCCTATTCGCTGTCGACGGTGGCCAGTCAGAGCCCAGAAGACCTGGCCCCCTATCTGGGCGAGACCGCGTGGTTCCAGTTGTATCCGCCAAGGGACCCCGAGATTCGCGTGGACATGCTGAACCGGGCGCGCCGGGCGGGATTTCGAACCCTGGTTCTGACCGCTGACGTCCCTGTCGCCTCGCGCAGGGAGCGGCAAACACGCTCGGGCCTGCGGCAGCCGCCGAAACTGACACCGCGCCTGCTGGCGCAGATCGCTCAAAGGCCCGCCTGGGCGCTGGGCATGCTGCGCAGCGGTGTTCCACACATGCGCACACTGGACAAGTATATCGATGACCCCGGTGATCTGCCGCCGACGGCCCATGTCGGATACCTGCTGCGAACCTCTCCGGATCTGGATTACGTCAAATGGCTGCGCGATCATTGGGATGGGCCGTTTGTCGTGAAAGGCATCCTACGCCCCGAGGATGCGGACAGGCTGGAACAGGTGGGTGTGGACGCCCTGTGGGTGTCGAATCACGGGGGCCGACAGTTCGATGCAGCCCCGGCCAGCATCGAGGTTCTTCCCGCGATCCGGAACGCGACCCGCCTGCCACTGATATTCGACAGCGGTGTCGAAGGCGGGCTGGATATTTTGCGCGCGCTGTCGCTGGGCGCGAATTTCGTCATGCTGGGGCGCGCTTTTTTGTACGGTCTTGCGGCACTTGGCGCAAAAGGCCCCGCGCATGTGATCGATATCCTGAGGCAGGATCTGCACGCGAATATGGGTCAGATGGGACTGGCCGATTTATGTCAGTTTGAGACGAAACGCTAAAATATTGATGCTGCAACGCGGCATCCCTATAAGTGTGCCGAGGCCAAAGGGCGTTTGCGAGCGATAACATGCCGGTTCTACCCAGAAGAACGGATGTACCTGTGCGTATTCTCCGCCCAATAAGACGCCCAAACACCAAAGACCGGGACCTGATATGACAGACTTCAACAAGATCCTGATCGCCAATCGCGGCGAGATTGCCATCCGCGTCATGCGCGCAGCAAACGAGATGGGCAAACGCACCGTCGCTGTTTACGCTGAAGAAGACAAACTGGGCCTGCACAGGTTCAAGGCGGACGAGGCATATCAGATTGGCGAGGGCATGGGTCCGGTCGCGGCGTATCTGTCGATTGACGAGATCATCCGCGTGGCCAAACACTGCGGCGCGGATGCGATCCATCCGGGCTATGGCCTGCTGTCCGAAAACCCGGATTTCGTGGATGCCTGTGTCAAAAACGGCATCACCTTCATCGGCCCCCGGGCCGAGACCATGCGTGCACTGGGTGACAAGGCCAGCGCGCGGCGCGTGGCCATCGCGGCCGGTGTGCCTGTCATTCCGGCCACCGAAGTTCTGGGTGATGACATGGACGCGATCCGCAAGGAGGCCGCCGAGATCGGATACCCGCTGATGCTCAAGGCGTCCTGGGGCGGCGGCGGGCGCGGGATGCGCCCGATCCAGTCGGAGGATGAGCTGGAAGAAAAGGTTCTGGAAGGCCGCCGCGAGGCTGAGGCCGCCTTTGGCAATGGCGAAGGCTATCTGGAAAAGATGATCATCCGTGCCCGCCATGTCGAGGTGCAGATCCTGGGCGACAAGCATGGTGAGATTTATCACCTTTATGAACGCGACTGCTCGGTCCAGCGCCGGAACCAGAAGGTCGTCGAACGCGCCCCTGCCCCGTACCTGAGCGAAGATCAGCGCGCCGAGATTTGCGAACTGGGCCGCAAGATCTGTGCCCATGTGAATTACGAATGCGCGGGCACTGTCGAGTTTCTGATGGATATGGAGACGGGCAAGTTCTACTTCATCGAGGTAAACCCGCGCGTACAGGTCGAACACACGGTCACCGAAGAGGTCACCGGCATCGACATCGTTCAGGCGCAGATTCTGATCGCCGAAGGCAAAACGCTGGCCGAAGCCACCGGTGCCACCAGTCAGGCAGAGGTGCATCTGAACGGTCATGCGCTGCAGACACGGATCACCACAGAAGACCCGCAGAACAACTTCATCCCCGACTACGGGCGTATCACCGCCTACCGCTCGGCCACGGGCATGGGCATTCGTCTGGATGGCGGCACGGCCTATGCGGGCGGGGTGATTACGCGGTATTACGACTCGCTGCTGACAAAGGTCACTGCCTGGGCGCCGACACCCGAGAAGGCGATCAGCCGGATGGACCGCGCCCTGCGCGAGTTCCGTATTCGCGGCGTCAGCACCAATATCGATTTCGTCATCAACCTGCTGAAGCACCCGACCTTCCTGTCGAATGAATACACCACTAAGTTCATCGACACGACGCCGGATCTGTTTGCCTTCAAGCGCCGCCGCGACCGGGGCACCAAGGTTCTGACCTATATCGCCGATATCACGGTGAATGGTCATCCCGAAACCAAGGGCCGCCCCGAACCTCGTGCCGACCTGAAAGTCGCCAAGCCCCCCGCGCCGAAGGCTGAGCCGCGGATGGGCACGCGCAACCTGCTGGAGCAGAAAGGCCCGCAGGCTGTGGCCGACTGGATGAAGGCGCAGCGGCAGCTGCTGATCACCGACACCACCATGCGAGACGGACACCAGTCGCTGCTGGCGACCCGGATGAGGTCGATCGACATGATCAAGGTGGCGCCAACCTATGCCGCGAACCTGCCGCAGCTGTTTTCGGTCGAGTGCTGGGGCGGTGCGACCTTCGACGTGGCCTACCGGTTCCTGCAGGAATGCCCATGGCAGCGACTGCGCGACCTGCGTGAGGCAATGCCGAACCTGATGACGCAGATGCTGCTGCGGGGTGCGAACGGGGTTGGTTACACCAATTACCCCGACAACGTGGTGCAGGAATTCGTGCGCCAGGCATCGAAAAACATTGATGTCTTCCGCGTCTTCGACTCGCTGAACTGGGTCGAGAACATGCGTGTTGCGATGGATGCTATTATCGACAACGGCAAGATCTGCGAGGGCACCGTTTGTTATACCGGCGATATTCTGGATCCTGATCGCGCCAAATATAACCTGAAATACTATGTCGGCATGGCCAAGGAACTGCGCGACGCAGGCGCGCATATTCTGGGTCTGAAGGATATGGCGGGCCTGTTGAAACCAGCCTCGGCCAAGATTCTGATCCGGGCGCTGAAGGAAGAGGTTGGACTGCCGATCCACTTCCACACCCATGACACGGCCGGCATCGCCAGCGCCACCATCCTTGCCGCCTCTGAGGCGGGTGTGGACGCGGTGGATTGCGCAATGGACAGCTTCAGCGGCAACACCTCCCAGGCGACGCTGGGCACCGTGGTCGAGGCCCTGCGCCACACCGACCGTGACACCGGGCTGGACATCAAGGCCATCCGCGAGATCAGCGATTACTTCGAGGCCGTGCGCGGTCAATATGCGGCCTTCGAATCAAGCCTGCAGGCCCCGGCGTCCGAGGTGTATCTGCACGAGATGCCAGGCGGTCAGTTCACCAACCTCAAGGCGCAGGCGCGCAGCCTGGGTCTGGAAGAGCGCTGGCACGAGGTCGCGCAGATGTACGCCGATGTGAACCAGATGTTCGGCGATATCGTAAAGGTAACGCCGTCGTCGAAAGTTGTTGGCGACATGGCCCTGATGATGGTCAGTCAGGGCCTGACCCGCGAGCAGGTCGAGGATCCGGCGACGGATGTGGCCTTTCCCGACTCGGTCGTCGACATGATGCGCGGCAATCTGGGTCAGCCTCCGGGAGGATTCCCGAACACCATCATCAAGAAGGTGCTGAAGGACGAGGCCCCCAACACCCAGCGTCCCGGCAAGGACGTGCCTGCCGTCGATCTTGAAGCCACCCGCGCCGAGCTGTCCAAGCAGTTGGAAGGCAAAGAAGTCGATGACGAGGATCTGAACGGGTACCTGATGTATCCCAAGGTGTTTCTGGATTACATGGGCCGTCACCGGATTTACGGCCCGGTCCGTACCCTTCCCACGCGCACCTTCTTTTACGGCATGGAGCCCGGCGAAGAGATCACGGCCGAGATCGACCCCGGCAAGACGCTGGAAATCCGGTGTCAGGCCATCGGCGAGACGGATGAAAAAGGCGAGGTCAAGGTGTTCTTCGAACTCAACGGCCAGCCGCGTGTGATCCGGGTGCCGAACCGGATGGTCACATCAACCACACAGGCGCGCCCAAAGGCCGAGGTCGGCAACCCCGATCATGTCGGTGCGCCGATGCCGGGTGTTGTGGCCACGGTTACCGTCACCGCAGGCCAGCAGGTCAAGGAAGGCGACATGCTGCTGACCATCGAGGCAATGAAGATGGAAACCGGTATCCATGCCGAGCGTGATGCGACAGTCAAAGCCGTGCATATCCAGCCCGGCGGCCAGATTGACGCAAAGGACCTTCTGATCGAACTGGAATAAGACGGAAAACAACCTAATGTTCGTCAGGCCGTGTGGGAGACCGCACGGCCTTTTTCTATGATTGAGCGGAGACCCATTATGCTTGCAATCACCCCGATCTATGCGGCCCTGGTCGCACTTCTCTACGTCGCACTCAGCGTCAAAGTGATCCTGCAACGACGCAGCGATAAGATCTCGGTCGGGGATGGTGGCAGCAAGCTGATGATCAAGGCGATACGGACACACTCGAACTGCGCCGAATACGCCCCGATTTCCCTGCTGCTGATTGCCATGGTTGAGCTTCAGGGCGCGGCCGGAATATTGGTCCATCTGCTGGGGCTGATGTTGCTGGCGGGGCGTCTTTTGCATGCGTACGGATTTGGGCGAACGCCGCAGATCGTCATCCTGCGGCAGGCCGGCATGAGCCTGACGTTCCTCGCCATTCTGGGGGCGGCTTTCGCAAACCTGATTCTGGCGCTTTAGGCCGTCTGGCGGGTGTTACCCTGCCAGAACGGTTGTTTCGATCTGCGGTGCACCCAGCAGAACCGGTGTGAACTGATCATGTTCATGCAGGTCCGGCTTCAGGATGGCAGCGCCGATCAGAATCATCGCGGCAAGTGTCACGATCTTCAGGTCTGCAACGGATATCATGACGGCACCTCCTGCCTGTGTTTTACTGATTTGCATTACGGGTTGAACGGATCACGGGCCGGATTCCGTCGAAAAGATTTTTCCCGCTTTTTGTGTTTTTCCGCTTGCAGCCCCGCGTGGGAATTTATACATCCCTCCTCACTCAACGGCGCGGGCGTAGCTCAGGGGTAGAGCATAACCTTGCCAAGGTTAGGGTCGGGCGTTCGAATCGCCTCGCCCGCTCCATTGAGAGGTCTTCGGACCACATGTGTATCTGATGCGGGCGTAGCTCAGGGGTAGAGCATAACCTTGCCAAGGTTAGGGTCGGGCGTTCGAATCGCCTCGCCCGCTCCAGATACCAAACCTTCCAAACATGCTGGTTCTTCTGCCCCGGTTGCGGCATTCTGAATGCAATTCGCAACACGGGATGTTCGCATGTCTGATTATGTTATCCGCCCCTTGTCCGCTGATGAGTTGCAGGAGGCTGTGGATTGGGCCGGGCGCGAGGGGTGGAATCCGGGTCGTCACGATGCCGAGTGCTTTCGTACAACTGATCCCGATGGGTTCTTGGGAGGTTTTCTGGATGGCGAATTGATCGCGTCTCTCTCGGCGGTGAACTACGACGATGATTTTGCCTTTTTGGGTTTCTACATCGTCAAGCCAGAATACAGACACCATGGCCACGGGCTTGAGATTGCGCAGCACGCGCTGGCCCACTGTGCCGGGCGCAACATGGGTCTGGATGGCGTGGTCGAGCAGCAGGACAACTACCGGAAATCCGGGTTCACCTTTGCCTATAACAACTACCGCTTTTCAGGGCGGGTTGCAGATATCCTAGGCGCGCTGGCACCGACCGCTGGTGTTGATGTGCTGAGCACCGTTTCAGATGCGTTAAGGGACTATGATCGTCAGCTTTTCCCCGCCCGGCGCGATGCGTTCCTGCATGGTTGGCTGAGCGCAAGCGGCCATGTGTCCCGCGTGTTTACCGAAGACGGGCAGATCAAAGGCTATGCCACGCTGCGCCCCTGTCGGACCGGATACAAGGTCGGGCCGCTGTTTGCGGACCGCGCCGACATTGCCGAAGCACTGCTTGCAAGCGTATTAAAAGCTCTGCCCGAAGATCAAAGTGGGCAAGAGGTGTTCATCGACATGCCACAACCCAACAACGCCGCCTTTGCACTGGCCGACAAGCTGGGTCTTACGAAAGTGTTCGAAACCGCCCGGATGTATTCCGGCGATCAACCGGATATCGACCTGACCCGCATCTATGGCGTGACAACGTTTGAGTTGGGTTAAAACGCCTTGAACGTCATCGTCGTCAGCGAGCGTTCGATATTGGGAATCACCAGCAGGTGTTCGTTGATGAAATGGCCTACATCCTCGGTTTCGGGGATGTAGAGCTTGAGCATCAGATCAAACTCACCACTAGTGGAATAAAGCTCTGAGTGTATTTCGCGCAGCGCGATTTCCTCGGCGACCTTGTAGGTGGTGCCGGGTTTGCAGCGGATCTGGATGAATACGCAGGTGGACATGGCGTGGCCCTGTTGGTTCGTGTTGTCTGCAAGCTGACATGGTGCCGGGCCGGGTGCAATCCCTTGCAACAGTTTGTAGCGATTGCAACGCATGGTCTGGATCAACCGGCCCCACCCCGTCTATAAGCGCGCCTGTAGCAAAAGGAATTCGCCCATGCGCACCGCTTCGATCAGCCGCAAGACCGCCGAAACCGAAATTTCGGTCGAGGTCAATCTGGATGGCACCGGCACCTATGACAATCAGACCGGCGTCGGGTTCTTTGACCATATGCTGGACCAGCTGGCGCGCCACTCGTTGATTGATATGACAATCCGCGCCAAGGGTGACTATCACATCGACGATCACCACACGGTCGAGGATACCGGCATCGCCCTGGGTCAGGCTTTGACACAGGCCCTGGGCGACAAGAAGGGCATCCGGCGCTATGGCGAATGCCATCTACCGATGGATGACGCTCAGGTGCGCTGTGCGCTGGACCTGTCGGGCCGTCCGTTCCTGATGTGGACTGTCGATCTGCCGACGCAAAAGATCGGTACGTTCGACACGGAACTGGTGCGCGAGTTTTTTCAGGCGCTCAGCACCCATGGCGGCATTACCCTGCATATTGACCAGTTGCACGGCTTCAACAGCCACCACATCGCCGAGGCTGCGTTCAAGGCTGTCGCGCGCGCGTTGCGTGATGCGGTTGAGACCGATCCGCGCAAGGCGGATGCGATTCCGTCGACCAAGGGCGCGCTGTAAATGCTGACAGCCATCATCGACTATGAAAGCGGCAATCTGCATTCAGCGGAAAAGGCGTTTCAGCGCATGGCGCAAGAGGTCGGCGCTGGTGACGTTGTCGTCACCTCTGACGCGGATGTGGTTGCGCGTGCGGACCGACTGGTTCTGCCCGGAGATGGCGCTTTCCCGGCCTGTGCCGCCGAGCTGCGCGGCCATAAGGGTATTTATGACGCGATGGTCGAAGCGGTCGAACAGAAGGGCCGTCCGTTTCTGGGTATCTGTGTTGGTATGCAGCTGATGGCAACCAAAGGCCATGAATACACAGAGACCGATGGTCTGGGCTGGGTGGCAGGTGATGTTGTTCGGATCGAACCGTCAGATGCCGCGCTGAAAGTGCCGCATATGGGCTGGAACGATCTGGTTCTGGAAAGCGATCACCCGATCTTTGCCGGGGTGAAATCAGGCGATCACACCTATTTCGTCCATTCCTACCACTTCCGTGTAAGCAACCCGGCGCAGCGGTTGGCTTATGTGAAATATGGGCAGGACGTCACGGCCGTGATTGGCCGCGACACGATGGTTGGGATGCAGTTTCACCCCGAGAAAAGCCAGGATGTTGGCCTGCGCATGCTGGGCAACTTCCTGACCTGGAAGCCCTGAGGCTTACTGAACCCGCGTCCAGGTTTGCCCGCGACAGATCAGGCCGCCCGCCACGCATCCCTTGACGGTCAGCTTGTTCTGGCCGTCCAGTGACATCTTCGAGTTGTAGGTTTTGTCCCGGTCGGGGGCCCAGATTTTACCACTGTCATAGCTGCCGCCCCCTTCGGGAACCATGTCCCAGATGATCTTTTTGCCAAGGTTCTCATATTCCAGCTGCTGGTTGCCATCCGCGTCGAAAGCGCTGTCGATGGTGCCGCAGATCGCACTGCCGCATTCGGAAATCGTCACATGCAGATAGCCACCTGTATCGCCCGGCGCGGTTTTCCACAGGCCGTCAACCGGATCGTCCGCAAAAGCAGCCGTAGCAAGCAGCATCAGGCCCGCTGAAAGAGTAAAAGTTTTCATGATTTTCTCCCTGTTTTGAAGGCAGTCTGACCCGCCGGTGGGCGACGGGCAAGAATGACCCAGCGTCGCGTTGCATCCCCTGCCCTGCTTGTGCGATATCCCGCGCGTGTAACAGTGATATAGGGCCGCCCGACATGATCCTCTACCCCGCCATCGACCTCAAAGACGGCAATGCCGTACGCCTGCTGCGTGGTGAAATGGACAAGGCCACCGTGTTCAACGAAGACCCGGCCGCTCAGGCCCGTGCTTTTGTCGAGGCAGGGTGCGAATGGCTGCATCTGGTCGACCTGAACGGCGCATTCGCAGGCGAGCCGGTCAACGCAGCGCCGGTTGAGGCAATTCTGAAAGCGTGCAAGGTGCCTGCGCAACTGGGCGGCGGCATCCGTGACATGGCCACGATCGAAACCTGGATCGAGAAAGGGCTGGCGCGGGTCATTTTGGGCACTGTCGCTGTCGAAAACCCCGACCTTGTGCGCGAAGCAGCCAAAGCCTTTCCCGGCAAGGTCGCCGTCGGAATCGACGCACGCAACGGCATGGTGGCCACCAAGGGCTGGGCCGAAGAGACCGACGTTCAGGTCACCGATCTGGCCCGTAGTTTCGAAGACGCAGGCGTTGCGGCAATCATCTACACCGATATCAATCGCGACGGTGCCATGCAGGGCCCGAACATCGAAGCGACCGCTGCCCTGGCACAGGCCGTTTCCATCCCGGTGATCGCCTCAGGCGGTGTCAGTTCGCTGGACGACCTGATCGCCCTGCGCGATTGTGGCGTTGCGCTGAACGGCGCGATTTCGGGTCGGGCGCTTTATGATGGCGCGATTGACCTGGCCGAGGCCATCCGCGCCCTGTCGTGATCGGTTATTGCGCGGCTGCGGCGGTCAGCTTGGCCAGCGCACCGCGCATCTTTTCGATGACCGGTGATTTGTCGACATCGTTCAGGTCGTCCAATGTCTCTTTCGGGTCTTCATAGATCAGCCACACCTGGCCATTGGCGTCTTCGTAAGCCTGCACCTTGAGAGGCAGAAACAGCCCGGCACGCGGGTCGATCTGCATGGCTGGCGTACCCAGCGCAGGGTTGCCGAAAATCAGTACCTGATTGGCGGGAATGGGCGTGCCGATCTTTTCCGCCCCGGCCGCGTGGTCGATGCGGGCAAACACGGTTGCGCCTGCATTTCCGACGGCAGCTTCAAGCGCGTCCAGCGCCTCGGCCACGGATTTGTCGGTTTGAACCTTGATCAGATCATCTGCCATAGCGGTCAGCGCGCCTCCGAACGAAAAAACATAAGCCAGAATCAGTCTACGCATATCGATATTCCTTCTGTGAAATTCACCCCAATTCTCACAGATTTGAGACCGCTCACAATCACAAGTCTGGCATCGGCAAGGCTTTGCCGCTAGAGGTGCGCCCGTAAAGGATATCCTATGCTGAAAACCCGGATCATTCCCTGCCTTGATGTTGCTGATGGCCGTGTGGTCAAAGGCGTGAATTTCGTGGGCCTGCGCGATGCGGGCGACCCGGTGGAATCGGCCAAAGCCTATGATGCAGCCGGAGCGGACGAGATCTGCTTTCTCGACATTCACGCGACCCATGAGAATCGCGGCACCATGTTCGATGTGGTACAGCGCACGGCGGAACAGTGTTTCGTGCCGCTGACCGTGGGCGGTGGGGTGCGAACAAAAGACGATGTGCGCGCCTTGCTGCTGGCGGGGGCGGACAAGGTCAGCTTCAACTCGGCCGCGGTTGCCAACCCGGACGTGATTGCCGAAGCGGCAGATCAGTTCGGCAGTCAATGCATTGTCTGCGCCATCGACGCCAAGACCGTCAGCCCCGGCAAGTGGGAAATCTTTACCCATGGCGGGCGCAAACCCACCGGCATTGATGCGGTTGCCTTTGCAAGAGCCGTGGTCGCCAAGGGGGCCGGTGAAATCCTGCTGACCTCAATGGACCGCGACGGCACCAAATCCGGGTTCAACCTGCCGCTGACCCGCGCCATTTCCGACGCGGTAGATGTGCCCGTGATCGCCTCGGGCGGTGTTGGCACTCTGGACCATCTGGTCGAGGGCGTCACCAAGGGCGGCGCAAGCGCCGTATTGGCGGCATCGATTTTCCATTTCGGCGAATACACCATCCGCGAGGCCAAGGAACATATGGTCGCAGCTGGCATCCCCATGAGGTTGACATGAGCATCTTGCACGATCTGGCCGCCACGATCGAGGCACGCAAGGGGGCTGATCCCGACAGCAGCTGGACGGCCAAGCTACTTGCGAAAGGCCCTGAGAAATGCGCCGAGAAATTTGGTGAAGAGGCCATAGAGGCCATCATCGAAGCCGTAAAAGGGGATCAGGTTAAGCTGACCTCGGAAGCGGCGGACGTGTTGTATCACCTTCTGGTTATGCTGGCCGCGCGGGACGTGGCGCTGGATGATGTTCTGGCCGAGCTGGACCGCCGTCAGGGCACCAGTGGTATCGCCGAAAAGGCTGCCCGCCCCAAAGGGTAAGGCCCGGGTTCCGCACCGTCGCCTGTGCCGTTATAATCGGATGCCAGACTGTCAGGCTGAAGGCGCGATATGATCCGAGTTTTGATGCTTGTGGCAACCCTTGCCATCGTGGCTGGCTGCACCTCGCCGCCGCGCTCGACCGGGGATGAGGTGCAGCGGCTCGCCTCGGAGATTCAGGGCCTTGGCCCGGATATCGACCCCGAGGAGGCCCGACGCGCGGCGGGAATTGCTTACGCCTATACCGCCCAGCTGGTCGAGGAATACCAGATCACAGACCCGCCCCTGATCCATAATATGAAGGTCAACAAGGGGCTGCGCCCGCGTGGGCTGTGCTGGCATTGGGCCGAGGATATCGAGCGGCGGCTGAAACAGGAAAACTTCCGGACGCTGGATCTGCACCGTGCCATCGCAAACGCGGACAACCCGACGCGGATCGACCACAGCACCGCAATCATCAGCCGTAAAGGCGCGACGCTGTATGACGGTGTAGTATTGGACCCGTGGCGTTATGGCGGCGTGTTGTTCTGGTCTCCGCTGGTCGAGGATACCCGGTATGACTGGGTCCCGCGCGACGTGGTGCTGGAAAAGCGGCGGAAGGAACAGGTCGCCCGCCTGAAACCTTACGTCCCCGCCAAACCCTAAAGCTTGGACGAAATGATCCCGGTAGAAAATCCACCCATGCGCAATTCGCCAAACAGGCGCTGATATTCAATTTTGGGGCAGCGGTTCATCACCACATCGACCCCACGGGCCTTGGCCTTTGCCGCCGCTTCAGGGTGTTCCACACCAATCTGCATCCAGATCGTACCGAGCGACGGAAACGCATCCAGCGCCTCGTCCACAATAGGTGGCACGGCCTCGGACCGCCGAAAAATGTCCACCATGTCCACAGGCTCGGAAATTTCTGACAGGCTGCCGCAAACCGTCTGACCAAACAGGTCATTGCCCGCGTGGCCCGGATTGACGGGAATCACCTTGAACCCTTTCAGCGACAAATAGCGCGCCACGTAATAGCTGGGTCGCACCGGGTTCATGGAAACGCCGACAACGGCCACCGTCTTGGTGCGTTGCAAAATGGCCTTGAGGTACTGATCGGAATAATCTGGCATGCCCTATCCTTAACAGCGTTCCAAAAAGAAAAAAGCGCCCAAGAAAGCTTGGGCGCCAGTTGTTGGAACGAGGGACAGTGAAATGACCCGCGGCAGTTCCGTTCCGCGGTCACTGTGACATTTAAGCATGGATCTATTAAAAAAAAGAGGGGCAGCGCATTTTTGTGATGACTTTTCACAATTAGCTGAACTTTACCTATCTTCCGTAGAGAATTGCGGGCCAATTTTCTTCGGCCATCGCAATGTACCCTGTTTGATCCTGCTGCCAGATTTCCTCGACCTCGGGCGAATGCGTCAGGTAAAGACGCCCATCGACCACCTGCCACGCATTGGGATCTGTGCTTTTCAGCACGCCCATCGCCATCCCGTACGAGCAATAGCCGCCGAACTGCGGCGCAAAGGCGCGCGGATTGCCCTCGAAGAGCTCACGATTTGTCTGCGATTTGAAATGCCACCGGGCACCTTTCCACATTACCGCATTTTCGGGTACCCCTTTTGAGGGCGCATCGCTGCCAAAATATGACACGGGATCATACCCCGCCAACGCCACACCATCAGTGGCGTAATACACGGGTTTGTCCTGCGCAAATACGGCAGGGGCAAGCAGCACAGTGCTCAGCGAGCAAAGAAGAGTACGTCGGTTCAGCATCGTCACATTTGAATCTGCACATTCAAGACCATCAAGATGCAACTTTTCGCGCTTTTCGAAACCCCTGTTGACGCGGTTGTGAATGAGTGTCCGCCAATTGAAACTTAGTCAAAGACGTCTTCGATCACGTCCCATGCTTCATCGAACACGCGCGCAAGCATGGTCTTTTTCCTCTTTTTGCGCTTTGTTTTCCGAGGGGCAGTATGAGACACAGCGGCGCGCATCGGTTCGGGTTTGAGTACTTTCCGCACGGGCAACATCTTCAGGTCGTGCAGCGGTGCCCCACAGCTGGAACAGCTAAGCTCGTGCCGTTCCTTGCCTTTCAGGATCAGGGCAGCCCGGGTGCCGCAATAACAGCAGGTCGCGATTTTGGCAGGACCGGGAATGACGCTCTCCTTTATTCAGGGTCGCGATGCATATAAGGCGATTGCCGCAGCATTTGAGACGTTCAGGGAACCAAATCCCCCGGCTGCGTCAATTTTAACCAACTGATCCACGGTTTCCTTTGTCTTCTGCCGCAATCCTGGACCTTCCGCGCCCAGCACAAGCGCGACGGGACGGTTCCGGCCAGTGCCCAAAGCGCCTTCGATTGTCACGTCGGCTTCTCCGTCCAGCCCAAGAACCAGAAAGCCCATGCCCTGAAGCTCGACAATCGCGTCCGAAAGGTTGCGCACCCGCAGATAGGGCTGCCGCTCAAGCGCGCCGCTGGCGGTTTTTGCCAGTGCTCCGGTCTCGGGCGCGGAGTGGTGGCGTGTGCCGATCACAGCACTGGCCCCCAGAACTTCGGCCGAGCGCAGAATCGCCCCAACATTGTGCGGGTCGGTGACCCGGTCCAGCAGAATGACACGAGGGTTTTCACGACCGATGCAGTTATCTGCCAGACTACCCCATTCCAACGGCTTGACCTCTAGCGCTGCGCCCTGATGTACTGATCCGGCATCGATGGGGGCAGAAAACTTGCGCGGGTCGACTATCTCGGCCTCGATCCCAGCAAATTCAATAGCTTCCGCCAGTTTATCGCATGCATTCCGCGTCACCATCAGGTGTAGTTTTTGCCGTTTTGGGTTCATCAGCGCATCGCGAACCGCGTGCAGGCCAAACAGCCAGACGGTTTCTGCAGCGGCAGCTTTGCGCGCCTGTTCCTTTTCGACGACCCATTTGGGTTTCTTCATTTCAAGGGCCTCCGGGCCGGGAATTCGGTTTCCTGCGCCAAAGGGAAATTTTCCTGTTGACGCTCCTTTGGTGCGCTAGTAATCACGCCTCCACGTCAGGTGCAACGCCTGACAGTGGGCGACAGGCCGCAAGGTGTGGCAGGGGACTGTAACTCCCTCGCGGAGACGCACGCCTGGTTCGATTCCAGGGTCGCCCACCACTCAGTCTCCACAAAACCTTGGCATACGCGTCCCTCCCGCGTAGTGTTTATTTTTCCGTGGGTTACGAGGGGCGACGGCGGTAGAGACCTCGCATTTGGTCTCTGATCCGGGCCATTTCTGCGCGATATCGGCAGAAGTCTCAGCGGGGCATTCGCGCGTGAGGTCTTAGGGCAGGCCTGAATGCGCTATTGATGCGGAAAGCCCAGACTCTTCCGCTGTTCATCCCAGTCCAGCGGTAATTCCGGAAGGCTACGCAACTTCATTGCTGTGAGATGTTTTGGCTGACAACCCTCGAGAATGGCCGTTGAAATATCCGGTGCCAGCCAGGCAAGTGGCAGGATGCGACTGATCGATCCACTTCGGAGCCCTTCGCGGTCTTCGATTTCGCGAATGCTGCCGGACGTGCCGTCAAGAAGTTCGGCCCACCATCGTCTCGCATCAGCGACAAGGTTGATGAGGCCCTGATCCGGCTGAGGCGCATCGGGCGACGCAATGATGATCGGCCTCGCCCGTCCGGTCTGACGCTTTTGGAACGGGACCTCGAAGGCGGCATGGACTGGTAGTTTCGCGTTCTCAGTTGGCTGTAACGCACCTAAATCCAACCGAACACAAAACTGTTCCTTGGACAAATCAATGCGATCAACCAGGCCATTGAGGTGATGTGCATCTGTGTGTTCACCCTCATCGGCAATCTGGTTGCTCAGAGAATCCGCTGCCCGAAGGATGTCCGTGATCGACGAAGGATCCAAATCGACAGCCGATCTGATCTGCCGGGTCAGCCATGACTGATCGTCCAGGCGGGTCTTGAGCCCACTCAGAACCAGCCGCTCGACTTCTCCTGCGGGCAATCGTTCGATACTGCCTTGGTTGTCTGAGCTGGACGGCGTTGACGTGTAATACCAGTACCGCCGCGATTGGGTGGTTCCACCCTTGTGCGCAGACTTGATGGCGTAGGTCGTGCGCATTGGACGGCCCACGGTATCAAAGAGCAGCCCGTCCAGCAGGCGCCGAGCCGACCGTCGGGACGTTGCGCTCTTGTTGCCACCGTGGCTTGCAAGCAGCTCCTGCACCTGCCGCCAGGTAGCTTCGTCTATGATGGCCTTATGTAAACCATCATGGAACTCATACTTGTGACGGGTCTTGCCGATGTAGACGGGGTTGCGCAGGATGTTGTAGAGCGCGCCACGAGAGAAGGACGTACCTCCCGTCGTGCGACCGTATCGGTCGGTCCGGCGTTTGCTTACGATACCGAGGGCGTCGAGCCTGTCGGACAGTTCGCGTACCGATCCGACCGCCAGGTACTCGGCAAATAAGGTGCGGATCGCTTCGGCCTCAACCGGGTTAACAATCAACGCTTTATCGTTGACGTCGTACCCCATTGGCACCGCGCCCCCCATCCACATCCCCTTACGTTTGGAAGCTGCAACCTTGTCCCGGATACGCTCAGCCGTCACCTCACGCTCGAACTGGGCGAATGACAATAGGACGTTAAGGGTCAGGCGACCCATCGACGAGGTTGTATTGAAGGCTTGGGTGACCGACACGAACGACACCCCTGCCTCGTCGAAGAGATCGACCATCTTCGCAAAGTCCGCCAGCGACCGGGTCAGGCGGTCAACCTTGTAGACAACAATGACGTCGACTCGGCCTGCCTCAACATCGTTAAGCAATTTTGTAATTCCGGGTCGGTCCATGGATCCGCCGGAGAACCCGCCATCGTCATAGCGATCGGAGAGCTCTGCCCAGCCCTCGTGCTTCTGGCTGAGTATATAGGCCGCACAGGCCTCACGTTGCGCATCCAGCGAGTTGAAGTCCTGCTCCAGCCCCTCCTCAGTCGACTTGCGGGTGTAGATGGCACAGCGTTGGCGGATCATGGCTTTGCGACCTCGCGCAACCCGAAGAACCTGGGTCCGTTGCGGTTGGTCCCGGTCATCGCCCGCGCCACCGCCGACAGCGAGGAATAGCTCTGGCCGTTCCATGTCGCACCGCCATCCGCTGTGATCAGCACTTCATGCATCTTCCCGCCCCAGTCCTTCAAGATGCGAGTGCCATCACCAACCGTTGCTGGCACGGCGCCCCCGCGGCTTTTCAGGGAACGCGAGTCAATCCGTGCCCGGATGACCCGCTTCCAGGCACGGCGTGCAAGGGCGTTCTCGCCTCCCGCCGAAACAGCTTGTGCGTCCCATGCCAGCGACAACCGCATTAAGCGCGCGGTAAAGGTTTTGGGCGGCGCGGTGCCCCTTGTCTCCAGCCAGATCCGGCGCAGCGTTGCGGCGTCGGCTTCTGCCAGTCGGCAGATATCGGGGGCGGTCACGGTCAACGTCATTGTCCTTACCCGGGCATGATACGGTAGCGGGCCACCCTGCCCGACCGGTCAAGTTCGACAGGTACGCCTGACGACCGCAGCTGCGAGATCGCCGCGCGTATCGTATGCGGCTGCCAGCCCAACTGCTTTTGGATCTGCACAACTGTTGCCCCGGTGCGGCGCGCTAGCAGTTTGCGCAGCATCTCGGTCTTACTCTTGCCCGCTGGCTTTGCCGACGTGGACGTCGCGGGGGCGGTGGAAAGAGCCCCAGTAATTTGTTCGGTCATTATCCTCTCCTGTTGGTCGCGGGGCTTTCTCGCGCCCGTACTGACCAAAGCCCGGCGTTCCGGGCGGGAGGTTCAATTCGTTCAACAACCTCAGTGACGCTCACCCTTGCCCAGAAGTCCAGTGGAAGATCGGCATTCAAACGCCAGGAATGGCGGGCAGTTGTCGCCGCCCGCTTGGTCATCATATGTCGATCTTTTCAGCGATATTCAGCGCGTCTTCCAGCTCGACGCCTAAGTATCGAACTGTGCTGTCCACCTTGCTGTGGCCGAGTAAAAGCTGCACTGCGCGCAGGTTGCCGGTCTTGCGGTAGATCAGCGCAGCCTTGGTACGCCGTAGCGAGTGCGTGCCATACGGCTGCTTAAAGCGACTTGGACGAAGCCGCTCGCGCGGCATTGGAGCCTGTGGCAGGCGTTTTGCATTGATCTGACCCCTGTGCATTTGGGAATGGGCGCGGCTGTCTGACGATTGGGACCTCTCAATCGAAAGACAGGAGGTTCCCATGGCGGAGGAGAGAACAACGCCGCTGCGCGAGCGGATGATCGAGGACATGCGGATCAAGGGGCTGGGTGACAAGTCTCAGAAGTCGCACATCCGGGCGATCAAGGACTTCGCAGCGTTTCTGGGACGGTCGCCGGACACCGCGACGCCGGACGATCTGCGCGCCTACCAGCTTCACATGACCGACTGCGGTGTCACGCCGCCGACCTACAACGCCCGCATCATTGCGCTGAGGTTCTTCTTCGAGACGACCTGCGGGCGGGGCGAGATGAAGCGGCACATGCAGTTCCGCACCCAGCCGCGCAAGCTCCCCGTGGTGTTCAGCGCCGAGGAAGTAGCGGCACTGCTGCGGGTCGCGCCAGGACCGGGGCTGAAGTACCGGGCGGCGCTGAGCATCTCCTATGGTGCCGGGCTCAGGGCCTCGGA